>JAEYUU010000758.1 GCA_023429545.1 Verrucomicrobiota bacterium | reverse complement strand
GGGCCAGCAATTGCGCCTCCGTGAGCCATGGCTGTACCGCACCGGGAGATAGGGTCTTCCACTCCAAGGTCATCTTCAACGCTGCCTCGGGCTCGCCGGAGCGCAGTCTGAGATCCACGAGCCGCTGAAGGTGCTGGGAGGTGCGACCCTCAGGCATGGCGATGAGTTTCTCCAGCTCCTGGGCGGCACGGGGCCAGTCCTGCCGCGACTCGATGAGACCAACAAGACGCGTCTGCGCGAGCAAGGCATGCCCGGGCACGACTTCACGCAACGTATTCTCTGCCCGTTCCTTTTCCCCGGTCTCCTCCCACAGCGTGGCCAGCAGGCAGCGTTCAGAGATGCCAGGTGTGGACTGGCCCTGAAGCTTCTTGATGGCCTCTGGCACTGCCTTCGCTCCGTCGAGCACAAGCACGGCCTGACGGATGGCATCTTCCAACATGCCGGCATCCTCGGTCAATCGCACGCGCTCCATGGCAAGCGGCACCACGGCCTTCTGCTCCTTGATGGAGATCGCAGCGGTTAGCAGGGACGCGAGATAGCGAGGGTCCTTCCCAAAGTCTCCCAGTCGCGACTGCAGGACTTCGTATGCGGTCTTTGGCTCCTGCCGTGCCAGCAGCGCCTGTGAGACTGCGAGCACCTGCTCTTGATCTCCCTTTGCCGCGAGATCCTTCCAGATGGCCAGTGCGGCGTCACGTTCGTTATTGCGATGGAGGAAGTGGGCCTGGGCTTCACGCGCGCTGGTGCTTGTGGGAAAGGCGGCCACGAGTTTCGCAAAGGCAGCCCTGGCATCCTCCTTGCGGCCCCAGTTCTCCAGAAGCATGGCCACTCGCATGTGGTCATACTCCGCGGTGCCGGGCGCGCCGAGATAGGCATCGAGCGATGCGCTCGCGCTCTTCGTATCTCCCACGCGCTGCTGCTGCGCAGCGAGACGGAGGTGCAGTTCCTTGTCTCCCGGATTTTGCTCAATGAGCAACTTCGTCTGCGGAATGGCTTCTGTGAAATTCTCAAAGCGATCAAGAAGATCCAGGTAGCCTTCGCGCAGATCACGACGCCCCGGAGTGCGCTCCAGCAGATCCCTGTAAATGGCGAACGCCTGCTCCTTCGCTCCAGTTTCCGCATGCACGCGCGCGAGATGCCGCTTCACGGCGACACGCTGCGCCTCCGCGGCGCCGAGCTTTTCCAGATGACCGGCAAGTCCGCTGAGATTGTCCTCCCGGCGGAAGATCTGATCCGTCTGCGCGAGGGCCTCGCCCTCGATCCATGTGTCATGTCCGGACTGGCGGATGACTTCGGCGAGTTCCTCCAGCGCCTCCGCCTTCAATCCTGCACGATTGTAGATATCCGCGAGCCGCATGCGGCGGGTGACCTTGGCATAGGGGTCCTTGGTTTTTCCGATGAGGGACTTCATCAACGAGACTGCCTCGGTGTAGAGCCCTTCATCGAGCTGCACCTCCACCACCTCTTCCGCAAGGTCTTCGTCATCGGCATGCGCTTCCAGCAGCGTGTTCCACGCGGCGAGAGCGTCGGCGGGCTTTCCAGTTCGGAGCAGCACACGTCCCCTGAGTTTTTCCATATTGACGGTGAGCGTCTTGTCCGGCTTTTGCTTGAGTGCCTGATCCAGGCTTTCCAGCGCAGGTGTGAAGTCGAGCATGCGCACCTGCAGGCGGGCCAGTTCCAGCCACATGGGGGCGTTGCCGGGATCCAGAGCCAGTCCCTTCTTGAACGCCGTCACCGCCGCCGCCTCATTGCCCCGACGTGTCTCGAAAAGGGCGAGCAGCAGATGGTCGCCGGCCTTCGCCTCCGGTTTCGCGGCATCTTTGGCGAGTTGGTCGCCGAGCGCATCCGGGGTGGATTCCTCGTACCAGGCATCCAGGAATCGATCAAACACCACGCCGAACTGCGGTCTCTGGCGCAGCATGTCCAGGTATCGCTGGGCCTTCGCGGGAGGCTCCGCCTGCACCAAGCCAGGCATCATGAAAGCAAGCGCGAGCACGAGGAGGGGTCCCAATTTCATGGTGGCAAATCTTACCCGGATACCGCTCCGGGCAGCAAGATCGATTCTGATGTGTATGGATTAACTTTTGTTCACGGAACGCCCAGAACACGACACGGCACGTCCCGCCTAGATGAGATGAGCAGCATTCTCCGGCAAGATGTTTGCGCGGGAGGGAATCTTGGAAGATTCTACCTGCCGCCAATGTCGTCACCCTCATCCGCCACCGTCATGTTTCGCAATGAAATGTGGCGGTCAGCTCCCGCGGGGATTCTGGACACTGCATACAGTACCTTTGGCATGATTGTGGCGGTGCAGGTCTTTGCGGCGAGCGATACGGCGAAGGCGGTGTTCCTCAGCAGCCCCCGAGTCGGGTTGATCGCTGCGCTCTTTGTGGTGCCGCTACTCCTGCGGTGGCGCAGCACCGTGGCGCAGACTGCCGCCATGACCCAATATGGAGGGGCGGTGTGCTTTGCCCTCGCCGCACTGTTTCCGCACTCCGAAGAGATGTTCATCACGGGAATCAGCATGGGATTCATCCTCTTCTCCCTGCAGATCCCGCTGATGACACAGCTCTACCGGGTAAACTATCCACGGGAGAAGCGGGGAAGGCTCTACGCCATCACCAGCATCACGCGTGCGCTGGGGGCAGCCATCTTTAGCTGGGGTGGGGGATGGCTGCTCGGCTGGCGGCTGGAGATGTATCCCTGGCTGCTGTGGTTCTTCGCGCTCATGGCCTTCATCAGCGGCTGGCTCACCTACGGCCTGCCTGCCACTCCCTGGGAGGTGCCGGAGGCGGAGGACCAGCGCCTGTGGCGCTCCTGGAGATGGGTGCGGGAGGACGGAGACTTCCGTACGCTGCTGATCTCCTGGATGATGATGGGCCTGGGAAACCTCATCGCCTTTTCCCTGTGGGTCGAGTTCCTCGCCAATCCCGCGCATGGCATCGGACTGGGCGCCGACAAGGTGGCTCTGCTCACCGGGGTGATTCCGCTGCTGGCGCGTCTCGCTTCCAGCTACCACTGGGGCATTCTCTTCGACCATGCCCCGTTCTTTGTCGTGCGCATCACGCTCAACTTGATCACCGCCGCATCCATCCTTGTATTCTATCTCGGGAACAACGTATGGTGGTGGGGCACCGGGATGGCCTTGACTGGACTCTCGCTGGCGGGCGGGAATGTGGCGTGGGCGCTCTTCGTCACCAAACTCGCTCCGGAGCACGCTGTGGCCGAATACATGAGCGTACAC
>JAEYUU010000715.1 GCA_023429545.1 Verrucomicrobiota bacterium | reverse complement strand
CTTTTGTGTTAAGGGAAACGACAGGAAACTCAAGCTGAAAGCAAACCAGTCCTGTTTGACATTCTCGTCAGAAGCAGTTCTTCTTTCGCCATGATGATGATGAACCGCCCCCGGCGCGCCGCGGCTATCTTGTCTGTTTGCTGCGGGCTCACCCTCACCTCCTGCCGCACGGTCTACTACGGCGCCATGGAGAAGATTGGCTTCGAGAAGCGCGACCTCCTTGTCCGCGCTGTGAAGAACGCAAAGGCCAAACAGAAGGAAGCGGGTGGTGAGTACCGCGATGCGTTGCAGCAGCTCCAGACAGTCTATGGACGCAGCGGCAGCAATCTTGAAAAGGCGTATGACAAGCTCAATGCCGAATACCTCGCCTGTGACGCCGCGACCAAGGTGGTGAAGCATCGCATCGATGAGATGGACCGTGTTGCCTCCGATCTCTTCAAGGAATGGCAGAAGGAAATCGGCACCATGAGTGACGCCTCGCTGGCTGGATCGAGCCAAGCCAAGCTGATTGATACCAAGGCCAACTTTGCCTCCCTTTCCAGCGCCCTGCACAACTCCTATGACGCCATGCCGCCCGTGCTGGACAAGCTGCGGGACCACACCCTCTACTTGAAGCACAACCTCAATGCGGAGTCCCTCGGTGCCTTGCGAGGCAAGGCGGATGTCATCCAAGGTGACATCCAGGCCCTGCTCGACCGGATGAATCGCGCCATCGCCGAAGCGGACGCGTTTGTGAAGACAATGAAGTAGCGAGCACGTGCCAAGGGGCGGCGACTTCAGTCGCTGTCTTGTTGATTGCCTGCGATTGATGTTTTCATTGATTGGATGGCAACCGACCAGCGCACAGCAGCATCAGACCGCGCTGCGGCATGCCACCCGACGCCCTGATCCCGGGGAATGAACGCCCTTCATTACCAATATCTGCCCCGCAAGCCCCTGCCGTCTGGTTCCGTAACAACAGTTCACGACCTGCCTGCTGGCATTGACATCCCATGACTCCCTGCCTCTTCTCCATCAGCTATGCCGGATTCTGGGGCCAGGACACGCTCAACCTGGTGGAATTCATCAGGCATGCGGGCAGGATGGGCTATCCCTCGGTGATGATTGCCGGCAAGCGCCCCCATCTCTCGCCGCTGGATGCGACCCCTGAATTCATGGCGCCAATCAAGGAGGCTCTTGCCGGGGCAAAGGTGCGCTGTGAGGTAATCGCGGCATACACGAATCTCTCCCAACCCTCCGCCGTGGGCTGCGAGGTGCCGCACATCGAGTTCCAGATTGCCTACGTGGAGGCGCTGGCGATCATCGCAGCTCAACTCGGGGCGGAGGTGGTACGCATCTTCACCGCGTATGAGCAGGAGGGGCAGGACCCTCAGGCACAGTGGCGGCGCTGTGTCTCCGCCATTCGGGAAATGTGCGACCGTGCCGCGCCGCATGGTGTATCCATTGCCATTCAGAATCATCATGACCTTGCCCTTCACACGGAGGCGCTCATGGAACTGCAGACGGATATCGACCGGCCCAACTGCGGCCTGGGATTCGATGCGTGGTCACCCGCACTGCGCGGTGAAGCTTTGTACGAAGCGGCCCGCATGGCCGCGCCGCGCACGCTCATCACCACGAATGCAGATTATATCAAGGTGCCGCGCCACCGCTACCGTCCCGAGCTAGTGAACTACGAGCGGCAGCCCACCGACTGGGTCCGCGCCGTCCCCTTCGGCACAGGCTTCATCGATTACGAGGCTTTCTTCCACGGCCTGCGTGACGGCGGCTTCGATGGCATTGCAGTGTATGAAATGTGCTCCCCTCTGCGCGGTGGTGGGTCTCTCAAGAATCTTGACGCGTGTGCCGGCAGCTACCTGGAGTGGGTGCGGAGACATCAAGCGCCGTGTTAAACCCGCACGTCAGCCGCCACGGCTGCTGATGCGTCGTGGCGGTGTCGGCAGCAGACATGTTTCAGGAATCACGAAGACAGGAAAATGGCCCAATAGTTTGTTCGACAGGTGCCGCGCCAAAAGTTTCACGTTTACATTTAGATCGAATATTTTTAGCGTGCGACATGGCCTTGGACCCCGAAGAGATAGCATCTGCCCTGGATCTGGACGCGGAGACTGACAGGGAGGTTGTAACTTTGTTGAAGGAACGGATTGAGGCGCGGTTGGGCACGTTGAAATTGAATCCGCACCAGATGTCGCGTGCGGAATCGTCCGTGATGGATGAATTGAGGGAGTGGCCGATAAACTCCGCGATCGAACGGACAGCGATGCCGACGTCTGCGGAAGGCTGGCGCGATGGAGTGGACCAGTGCCTCGCGAGGGCGGAAACCCGTTTGGCGGACTCTTTCAAACTTACCGCCACCATGGAGGCCGAAAACCTGGAGGCGTTTTACGAGCAGAAAGATAGACACGGGAAGGAGGCGGCACGGATGGACGACGAAGCGGAGGAATTGGGCCTGCCAGCGGTTGAAGGCTTTTCGGATGAGCGTGAGCCAAGAATTGTGAACAGCGCCGGGATGGACGAGGTGGCGGTGGCGCGACTCGGAGTGAATGACGCTGTGGCTACGACCGCGCTCTCAAGTTGCACCGGCGTGAGCCTGTTCGATCCCGAGACAAAGGTGGGAGCAATCATGCACGTGTATCAGGGAAAGGTGACGATCGATCACGCGGTGGAGGCGATGCAGCTCATGGACCCGCGTATTGAACCAGGAAATCTGCAGGTGACTTTGATGCCCGGTGTCGCCGACGGAGCAAACACGAGCCATCTGGAAAATCTGCGTGACCAGCTATCCAAAGCGGGAATTACCAAAGTGCGTGATTTCAGCAAGGAAGGGCGCACCTCCGCTGACCTGCTGGTGAGAGGAGATGGGGTGGTCATCGCTGGGGTGAAGACCGGGGAATTGGGGGTGAAAGAGGGCGGGCCAGAAGTGGAAACGAGACCAAGAAGGGCTTCTGTGGGTGAAGTGCTGGGGATGGGGAAGCACAGTCCGACGCCCAAGGCGGAAGGGCACGGCACGGATGGGCCTTCCACCGGGAGCAAGCTGAAACGGTCGAATTCAGAACCGGATTTGAGGGGGCACAGGCGTCTGTAGTTGGCGGCCTGGGCGGATCCCCGCGGCGAGCCTCCATGTTTCGCCCTGCAGACGGGCGGATTGGGACCTTTGTTCTTGTGCCGCCCCGGTGACTTTGCCCGTAAGTTTCCGTTGGACCTTGGCTCTATCCGCGCTTGTGCTAGAGCTCCGGCATGACCGCGTCATGGGATGCAGGGCCTAAGGGGCGGCGCCGGGCATCGGCAAGCCATGAACCAGAAAAGAATATCTCTCAGCCGTCAGATGTCTCGCAGGCTCTTCAGAGTAACTGCGATGTTCTTCAAATCGCCCGTGGGCCGGCGGGCAAAGTTGCTGGCAGCGGCACTGCTGTTGCTCATGCTTTGTATCAACGGCATGAATGTGGTGAACAGTTATGTGGGGCGGGATTTCATGTCGTCGATCGAGGCCCGTGACAAGGCCGGCTTTGTTCGTTATGCCTGGACGTACGCCGCCGTTTTTGCCGGCTCGACCCTGGTCGCGGTGTTCTTTCGTTTTGTGGAGGAACGGCTGGGCCTGCTCTGGCGGGACTGGCTGACTCACCGCATTGTCCGTTCCTACATGGATCAGCGAATCTATCTGCATCTTGGTGCGGAAGGACTCACGAATCCTGACCAGCGCATGACCGAGGACGTCAAGCAATTGACTACAGTGACGCTTTCCTTCCTGCTGATGATTCTCAATGGCACAATAACGGCGCTCTCATTTTCCGGGGTTCTATGGAGCATCAGCCCGACCCTCTTCGTGGTGGCGGTGGTTTATGCAGCCGCAGGCTCGACGCTGACCATCCTGTTGGGGCGTCCACTCATCCGGCTGAACTATCGGCAGGCGGACTACGAGGCGGATTTCAGAGCTGAACTCATTCATGTCCGCGAAAACGCCGATGGGATCGCGCTCACCGCCAATCAGGATACCATACGCGAGAGGCTGATGAATCGCATCGACCAACTGGTGATGAACTTCCGTCGCATCACCACGGTGAACCGGAACCTGGGCTTTTTCACCACAGGATACAATTACATGATCCAGTTGATCCCCACGCTGCTGGTGGCTCCACTCTTCATCAATCGGGGGGTTGAGTTCGGTGTCATCGGGCAGTCAGCGATGGCCTTCGCCACGCTGGTCGCCGCCTTTTCGCTGATTGTCACACAATTCCAGACCATCTCCGCTTATGCGTCGGTAGTCACCCGCATCGGTGAGTTTGTTGACGCCTCTGACATCGTGGCCATGCAGTCTGAAACACCGTCCATCAGATGCACCACGGGATCGGATTGTATCATCTACGCGGATCTCATGCTTCAGTCGCCGGACAAGTCAGGCAACGTCATCCTCAGGGACCTGAATGCCACGATCGCGCCGGGCAGAAGTCTGCTGGTTCATGGTCCCAATCAGGCGGCGAGATTCGCGCTCTTCCGGGCATCTGCGGGCCTCTACAACGAAGGTGGTGGCACCATCGTGCGGCCACCCAGGGAAAAGCTGGCCTTTCTACCTGAGCAACCCTATCTGCCGGTCGGTACTGCGCGTGAGATTCTGATCCCGGCAGGTCGCGAGCGGGAAATCAGCAACCGGTACATCCAGGAACTCTTTGCCGAGATTGGGTTGGTGACGTCCAAATTCAAATTGCTCGAGGACTTTGAAATCTCGCGAGACTGGGACGATTCCTTGTCACTGGCCAAACAGCAATTGATGTCCGTGGCGCGTGCGGTGCTTGCCGGCCCCAAGTTCGTCTTCTTGGACAATCTGAGTTCCGTACTGAGCGTTCCGGTTCAAACCAAGGTTCTGACGGCTCTGGCCGGTCGCGGGATCACTTGCATCTCGTTCGGAGAAGACGAGCCGGACCCGGCTCTCTATAACACCAGCCTTGAATTGAAGGACGACGGATCATGGAAGTGGACTGAACTCAGCTAGGAAGGTCCAGAATCATACGCTCCCGGACGAAGGTTTTTCATCATGACGCAGGCTCAAGCACCCGTGGTTTTTCCCTTTCGTGCCGCCAGTCCATCCGGGCTGACATTGGAATTGAATTCGAATGGCTCCATCCGCCGGATCGATCACGGGGACATCATGATCAATCTGTTTCTCGGAAACGAAGCCGAAGGCGGCCTTGCAAATATTTTTCTGCGATGTCATGGCAACGCGGCCGGGGCGATTCCCCTGATTGGCCCCGGAAGCTCTGCGTCCTACCGATTCGAAGAAAGTGGCATGGTCGCCTGCGGAAGATGGGGGGATCTGGCGTTCCGATTGCGCCTTGTGCTGGCGGAGTTGTCCCCGGCTTGGTTCTGGCATGTGGAGGTGGAGAACAAGGGGACGCAGGTGGTGCAGTGCGATCTGGTGCACGTTCAGGACATCGCCCTTGCCCACGACGGTGCGATTCGCCTCAATGAATACTATGTGAGCCAGTATCTGGATCACACCCCGCTGGCTCATGCGTCGAAGGGAATGGCGGTCGCTTCCCGACAGAATCAGTCCATGGGCGGCCGCTGCCCGTGGACCATCGTGGGCTCTTTGGGGAAGGGTCTCTCATTCGCCACGGATGCCCTGCAATTTTACGGACTCAGTGCGCGCGCGGGAGGTGCGTCGGCAGGGCTGGCTGCGAGTCTTCCCGGGAAACGCCTGCAGCATGAGCACTCGATGGTTGCCATCCAGGACGAGAGTTTCGTCCTTCAGCCCGGGGCCAGAGCGCAGCGAGGTTTCTTTGCCTGGTTTGAACCCGACAAGTCCGGGGCAACTTCCCCGGAGGACTCGATGTTCATTGAGTCTGCATTGTCGCTGCCGGAAGCGGCCTGCCCGCCATGGCCCGCAGATAAACTGCATTCCGCTCCTGCGCCCGGGTTGTTCACCTCCGCCCCGCTCTTGGAGGCACTGGATCTTGGCCCAGCCGATATCCAGGCCGTTTTCGGTGAGGGTCTGCGTCACGCCGAACATGAAGGCGGTCA
>JAEYUU010000689.1 GCA_023429545.1 Verrucomicrobiota bacterium | reverse complement strand
TCCGGCAGTTCACGGATGCGCGGCTGCGCCCTGCTCGCCTGGATGGCGCCCAGTGCCCGGGTGGATGAAAAGCTCGCGACGCTGCTGCGTGACTTACGCACGGGTGTGCGATTGGAAGCGGCGCACGCCCTGGCAGCGCGGCGCACGCCTGCCATCTCGCTCGAGACCATCATCACCTCGTTGCGGAGTACCGGAGCATTGCACTCTGGCAGAGCCCGGGACATCGTCAGGCTGATGGCGCCAGGACGAGGCGGGGCGCTGGGCTGGTTGCTGGAAACTGCAGTGGATCCGAGAGAGAAAGCATTGCTTCTGGATGGACTCGCGGTGGCGGGAGATTATGCCCATGCTTCCCAAGCAGCACTGTTTCTGAGCGACGGATCTTCCAAGGTGCGCGCTGCTGCGGTGAGCACACTGGAGGAGCTCGCCGATCCCACGCACATCGAGGCAGTGGCCATGCTGGCGCGCGATCCCGATCCCGATGTGCGCGTGTGCGTGGCTCGCTACGCGAAGACCATGCGTGGTGACCTCAACGCGATCGCCGTGCTTGAGACACTCAGCATGGATCGCAATTTCGCAGTGCGCCGTGTTGCCGTGCATGCCCTGGCTGCATGGCGGGGCCGCTCCTGGGATCAACTCGCCTTCCTGGCGCGGCAGGATCCCCTCCTCGCGTCCCTCATGAAAGAGGCGGCCCAAAACGCTCCGCTGCCCGCCGCGGCAAACCTCATCCACGCCCCATGATGGTGCATTGGATCGACAACGAGTGGCTCCATGGTGCCATCTGGGGGACAGCGACGGCAATCCTTGTTCTGCAAACCGCGCGGAACTCGGTGCTTCTTTTTCAATTGCTGAAGGCCCTGCCCCGGTTTCTCCGCGCCAGAAACCGTGCTTCACGATTGTGTGAGTGGTGGCTGCTCACTTCCAAGGCAGCGCCTCCGATGACGCTGCTGATGCCGGCCTACAACGAAGAGACCACCATCGTGGAAAGCCTCCGCTCCACGCTCACCCTGCGCTATCCGGAGTATGAGATCATCGTCGTGAACGACGGCTCGAAAGATCAGACGCTCGCGCGGTTGATCGACGCCTTCGCCCTGCAGCCGGTGCATCGCGCGCTTCCGGGGCGAACGGACTACCAGCCCGTGCGTGGCATCTATGCTTGTGCGGCCGTGCCCAATCTGCTTGTGGTGGACAAGCAGAATGGTGGCAAGGCTGATGCGCTGAACGCGGCGATCGATCTCGCGGCGCATCCCTACGTATGCACCGTGGATGCCGGCACTGTTTTGGACTCGGATGCATTGCTGCGCGCGGTGAGGCCCTTTGTTGATGCACCTGATACGACGTTGGCGGTGGGAGGCACCATCCGCGTGGTGAATGGTTGCCAGGTACGCTCCGGCCAGGTCCTGAAGGTGCGACCACCGAAGCATTGGCTCGAACTGTTCCAGTCCGTGGAATACCTCTGCGCTTTCCTGCTAGCGCGAACGGCATGGACAAGCGACCAGGCCGTGACGCCCATTCCTGGAGCGTTCGGAATCTTCCGTCGCGAGGTGTTGCTGGAGCTCGGGGGTTACGCGCATGGCGTGGTGGATGAGGACATGGAGCTGGTGGTGCGTCTCCATCGCTGGGCGGGAGACACGAGGGCACCATCCGAAGTGTGGCACATGCCGGATCCGGTTTGCTGGAAGGAAGTTCCAGACTCCCTCCCGGTACTTTCACGTCAGCGCACACGGTGGCAGCGCGGACTCTGTGAAACGCTTTGGAAGCATCGTGACATGCTGTGCCGGCCGCGTTACGGATCTGTGGGATTGCACGCTCTTCCGTCCTTGCTGATCTTTGATGTCATCACACCAGTTCTCGAGCTGGTGGGGCTGGTGCTGGTACCGCTCGGTACGCTCACAGGCATCTTGAGTGTGGAGTTTCTCATCGCGTACTTCGCGGTGGTATTCGGCTTTGGCTTGTGCCTCAGTCTGGGCGCGATGATCCTCGCAGAGTTTTCCCAGCAGCATCACCGCAGGGTCAGGGACCTGTTTTGGATGGGCATCGGTGCCATCATGGAAAACTTCGGATACCGCCAGCTCAATAGCTGGTGGCGCGTGCAGGGCATGTGGCAGTTCCTGCGCAAAAAGCACGACTGGAGCGCGATGCCGCGGGAAGGCAACCTTGGCTAGCAAGTGTGGCGCCTCTGCATCTTCCCTGGCTTCGAGAATACGGTGCTGACGCGTACCTGCGCGTACGAAGACGCGAAAAGAAAGAGCCCCTCACGGGGGCTCCCCACATGCGGTCTGAAGCCATGACGCTCGATTATATTCCGAGCGAGCGCAGCAGGCTGGAAGTCACGCTTCCGGTCACAGGCAGGCCACGATCACGCTGGTAACGTGCAATGGCGTTGCGGCTGCCTGGCCCAAGGGAGCCATCGATGGGGCCGTTGTAGTAGCCGCGACGCGCCAGGGCGCGCTGGACCGCGGCGTCCGTGGAATCGCGCTGCTGCCAGTCGCGGGGATAGTACTGACGCGGCACGGCATCGCGGCTGCGGTAGTATGTCACGCCCGGGGTCTGGTAATAGTAAGGAGCATTCGGCGGGCCATAGTAGTAGCCCTGGCCCGCATAGCCCGAGCCAAAAGTGATCACGAAGCTGGACCGAGGGGAGGACACATAGGAACGATACCGGGGATCACTATGATCATGACCGCGGTGGTCGTCTCGATCGCCGCGATAGCGATCACCCCTGTGATCGTGATCGCGGCGGTCATCCTTGCCTTCGATTTTGTTCTCCAACCTCTTTTTGAGAAAATCGAGCGGGCCAGCCTGGGAACTCAGCGGTGCTGCCAGGCAGGCGGCGCCCACGCTGGCTGCAGTGAAAATGCGGCTGAGGTGAAATGCGGTGCTCTTCATGGGGATTTTGTTTGGATTGCCTGATCGAATCGTTTCGACGGGTCCAGTCGGCTGCCTTTAAAGCCCGGCGTTCCTTTTAGATGGAAAGCAGGAGCTGCTCACGGACCGGCGGCACC
>JAEYUU010000673.1 GCA_023429545.1 Verrucomicrobiota bacterium | reverse complement strand
AGTCAGCGACATATACCAGTCCGTCCTTCACTGCGGGCGTGCTGATGGAGCGCTCAATGCCCTTGAACGTCCACACGGCCTTGCCGGAGAAGTCGCCGGTCTTGGTGGGGTCAATGGCGCTGATCATGCCCAGACCTTCACCGTGCTCGGGGTCCTGGCCGATGGGGACATATACGAGGCCGTCATAGAAGACCGGGGTGGCGATGATTTCGCTCGGTCCGTCGAACTCGGCGTACTTGCGGGGCTTGCCGCTGTCGTCCTTCCGGTACTCCGGGGGATTGGCATCATAACGCCAGTACTCCTTGAGGATGTCGAGGTCCTCGTCGTTCTTCTTCGTCTCGGGAGCCATGCCGTAGATCCAGCCATCTCCAGCGGCAAATATGATCTGCTGGGTGCCCTTCACCACGGCCTCGATGGGTGACGACCAGGAGCAGTGCAGCACGCGCTCGCTCACTACGTGATCCATTTCACCAAGCAGGGTGCCGGATTCCGCATCCAGCATGATGAAGCTGGGGGCGTTGGGTGCGGGAATGTTCGAGTGGGTCCAGTCCACGCCGTTGCAGGTGGGGACGAACACTTTGTTGCCCACCACGAGCGGATAACCGGAGGTGGCATTGTGCTGGAACACACCGAGTTCCTTGTACATGTCATACACCCAGAGGATGTCGCAGTCTGTGGGTCCAGGTTCCACCTTCACCGGCTTGCCATCAGGTCCGGGAGCGGCCATGAAGTCGGCCTCCTCCTGCATGCCCTGGTTGCCGTTGGCCATGCCATCCACGTCGAAGCAGATGATCTGGCAGCGGTTTCCAGGCACATAACCCTTCTTGCCCACAATGGTGGGCGACCCGCAAATGCCCAGATACTCCCAGTCGTTCACCTTGCCCGTGCCCATCTTCGGGCTGACGAGCTGCCAGAGGAACTTTCCGGTCTTCTCCTCAAAGCACATCACAATGCCGCGGTCACCGAGGTGCTGGGTGTTGCGGGGGCTTTCGTTGTTCGTGCCCACATACACCTTGCCATCCGCAATGATGGGAGAGCCGTAGGTCTGCGAGCCAAGTTTGGCCACCCAGAGGCAGTTCTTGGTGGTGGACATGTCGATGTCCTCCGCGCCGGGAGCGGCATTGGCCTCCTGGGCATCGGGACGAAGGCGACCCGCCGCTTTCGGTGCGGCCTTCGGGCCCAGCTTCTTGCCGGGTTCCATTTCCGTGGGAAGACCCTTTTCATCAGACACCATGTTGCGGGCATTCACGCCCCCCCACTGGGTGTGATCAGCAGCGTGCAGACAGCCCCAGGCGAGGCCCGCCGCGAGCATGAGGACAATTTTCTTGTTCATTGCAGGTAACGTGGTGGTAGTGGGTTTGGTAGTGAAAGTGGCAGGCGGCTACTTGTTCGGAGTCACTGAGATGTTGTCGAGGTAGGCGCGCTTCTGGTTCAGAGGGGTGAAACTGAAAATGCCAGGCGAACCATTCTTATGTACGCGCGCCAGCTTGACTTCGATGGTCCAGGCTTCGGGTTCCGCCTGGCCTTTTTCCCAGGCCTTGGCCAGCACCACGCCGCCACAATCCGCATTCGCATCCACCCGGGTCTTCAACGTGTACCATGTGTTGGCCTTCATTTTGAAGGGCGCGGTCTGCTTCAGACGCTCCATGTTGGAACTCACCTCAAGCTGACCCGCATTGCCGCGGAGGGCAATGAGGTAGCGCTGGTTGATCAAGCCAATGTCCGACTTCACACGCGCGCTGCCATCAGTAAGTACATCTGCCTGCATCGTATAGTTCGACAGGTTCGAGGGTGCGATGAAGGCGGTCGCGCGCTGGAATAGGATGCGGTCAAAGGTCTTGGCGAAGACCTTCTCTCCATTCAACTCACGCACGTCGAACTTGAAGCGCGCGCCAATCCACGGCAGAGGCGGGTAGGAGAACTTGATGTGTTCCGAGGGCTGCTCCTCATTCAGCTCGACTTCATTGAAGGTGGCATTGATGGGCAGATTCTGCAGGAGCCGGCCACGAATGGTGCCGAAGATGCCGCCTTCTCCAGTGGCCTTGAACGCACCGGCGGAAAGATGGGCCTCCGGACCGGCGACCAGTTCGCCAGTGTCATTGAACTTCGCGTCCATGGTGCTTTTCACCTTGGCCGTGGGCGGGATGAAGGACTCCCTCTTCACATTTTTGGCGTCGCCTACAACAAAGCCATTGGCATCGACTTCACGCACACGGAATTTTTGTGAGGCGCCGGGTGTCAGCACCACTTCCGCAGGGATAGCCTGTAGAGCGGTGGGCTTGCCGACCTTCGGAATCTCCGGCGCGGCAATCGCATCGGTGGTGATGCCCTTGTTCTCAATAGTGAAGCAGTAGAACTTGGCGGTGGTGTGGACGAAGAGTTGTCCATTGCACACGACAGGGGCACCCAAGCAGTCGCCATCAAGCTTCACTTCCTGCAGGATTTCTCCGTCCTTGTCCCCCGGCTTCATGACCACGAGGCGGCCATCCAGCAGGGTGAGATAGAGGAGGCCGTCCACATAGAGGGGGGAAGCATGGATGTTCGCAGTGGCCATCTTCTTGGTCCAGAGCGTCTCGCCCGTGTCGGCATTCACCACATTAAGCACACCGGTGTCGTCCATCTGGTAGATGCGATCCCCCACCAGCACCGGGGAACTGTTGCTGGAGCCAATCGAGGCGCGCCACACTTCCACATCAGCGGTGGCCAGCGGGACCATCTCCCCCTCAGGCGTCATGGTGGGAGCAAGCTTCTCCGGAATTTTGATGGCGGCCATGCGGCCCTTCTCAGTGGAGTCCACATTTTCGTCGCCGTGGACGGAGATGATATTGCCCTTGTACAGCACCACGGAGGCATTCACCCCGTTCTTGGCGGCCTGGAAACGGAACAGGGGCTTGCCGGTGCGGGCATTCACGCACACCACGTTGCCGCAGCCGGTGCCACAGTAGAACACACGCTTTCCGTCCCGGGTTTCAAACACCGGGGTGGAGAAGGAGCTGTCCACCGGGGGCACCACGCCGGGGCGGGACCACCACACCAGCTCACCGGTGATCTTGTCATAGGCGTAGAAGCGGTCGGCGGCAGGACCATCCGCACCCCAGTTGGAGGTGATGCCGTGGATGATGACCAGATCTCCCTCGATGACAGGAGAGCCCACGCGGCTGTTGGGGAAACTCATGCGGCCGTAGTCTTCCATCGTGGAGATGGACCACTGCATCTTCCCCTCAAAGTCGAAGCAGGCGAAAATGCCATAGTGGGTGATCAGATAGACACGCTTCGTCTCGGGATCCACGGCAGGGGCGCCGATGGAGTAGCGATCGTAGATGGTGTCACTGAGGAAATCCTGGAATTCATGATCCCAGAGCTTCTTGCCCGTGGCCGCCTCCAGACAGGTGAGGACCTCAACCAGATCCCCGTCCTTGCCCCGGTAGCCCCAGGAAAAGACCTTCCCATCGCACACCACCGGCGCGCCACGACCATTCGTGTCATACACCCAAGCAGGGGCGGGATTGAGCTTCCCTGACTTGTAATGTTCTGCCGAGACCCCCGTCTGATACGGACCACGCCAGGT
>JAEYUU010000601.1 GCA_023429545.1 Verrucomicrobiota bacterium | reverse complement strand
GATTTGCCGAGAGGCTGCGCGCGCGCTCCCTGCACGAGGCCGTGAGATCCGCATAGAAAGGGTGGCCGGGGATGGCGGCCATCACGCCGATGTTGTGCCAGCCATGGTCATCGTTGGAGAAGCACACCATGGCGCCATACGGGGTCGTCTGCCGGCCGACTGTCTTCACCCTGCCCAAGGCCGTGATTGGCTTCAGCCACAGCACATCAAAGTCGGACCACACGCCGCCGTGCTCATGAAGAAGCCCGTACCTCAGGATGTCTGAGCGGAGAATGTCCGGGATTTCCGAAGACAGGCCCATGCTATCGAAGTCCACCTCCACGATGCGGATGAAGTCCATCTTCCTAACCTCGGGAAAATGGTCATACCCCAGATAGTCGGGAATGTACTTCCGGTGGGAAGTGCTCCGGGCGGAAGGGGTGTAGACGAGAATCTCCCAATCTGGATTGAGCGAATGAAAAGTAGTGACCGTGCGAGTCTGGAGCCACGACATTGGGCTGCCATCCCAGAACAGAAACAGCTTTTTTGGGAGGTTCAGAAACTTCACGGGGGCGGGGTTTGTAGCGTATTCCCCACCACAGGCAAGGCAAACTTGCGAAGAGAGCAGTGCTATAACCTTAACGGACGTGAAGTTCTGTGCCGGGTGGCATCCAGCTTGGGTAGATGCACCCAAGCAGACAGGGATATCCAGACGCAACAAGCGCTGGAGTTTCCTCCAGCGCTTGTTGCTTGAATGCGCTTTCGGGAACAACCCCGAGCGTCACTACTTCTTCGCGGGCGAGCCGTAGACGCTCACTTCGATGTAGTGGTTCATTTCGTTCGCGGTGTTGCCATTGCTCCAGAGGCGCACATAGCGGCCCTTGGTGCCCTTGGCGTCGATGAGGCGGCCGTGGTTGGTTTGCGTGTTCGCAAGGTCAGGGCCCTTGGCGAGCTTGGAGCTGTCGTCGTGGTCGCTGTTGTACACGCTGGTCACGCCGGTTTTGAACTCGGGGTCATTGCTGATCTGCACGTTCACATCGAAGTACACGGAGGCCTGCTTGTGGAAGTGCCAGAGGAGGATCTTCCAGATGTCATACTCGGCGCCGAGGTCGATCTGCACCCACTGATGGCCAGGGGCGAGTTCCACGTAGCAGCCGTCTGCGGCATCAGCGTCACCATCCGTCACGAGGTCCAGCGTACCGATGATCGGCAGCGGGTCGGAGCTGGTCACGGTCTTGCCTTTGGCCACGTTCTCCGTGCCCTTGGGGAGGCTGAAGTTCAAGCGGGCTTTCACGGCTTCCGGGTCAGCCTTTTCCAGGTTCGGGATGTCGCCAACAGGCACCGGGGTGCCGACGAACATGGCCTTGGGGTAGGAGGGTTTGATCTCCACGAGATCGCCCGCCGGCACATTGGCGGGAGGAGCGGCGGCGTTGGAGGCAGCGGCGCCCGTGCTCGGGGCGGCTTCAGCAGCCTTGCCCTTCTCACCAGCGGGGGCTTCGGGCTTCTTCTCTCCGCAGGAGGAGAGGGCGAGGGCGGCTGCCGTAAGGCCGCCGATGACGAGTAGGATGTCGGTCTTCAGTTTCATTGTGCGTTTGGAGAAGGGTTGGGATTGGCGGGTGGACGGGTCAGTCCACTCAGGCCACGTTGAAATCTTCGGGGGTAAACATCACCTTCGCGCCGCTGGCGATGGCCTCGTACGCCTTCAGCACCGTCACGCAGGACTTGAAGGCGGACATGACATTGCAGGTCAGGTGCTCGGGATTGTTGGTCTGCACGGCCTCGATGAAGTTCTGGATGTGGGGGGAATGCGGACGGCGGTTGAGCGTCACATTGAGCTCCCACTGGTCCAGCGCCTTGCTTTCGCGCACGTCCGCACCAGATACCGCCGTGTAGGACGGAGGCTTGGGCTTCTCCCAATTGCGGGTCTGCTCCCAGAACTTGTTTTTGATCTTGTCCGCCGCCTTCGCGATGAAGGCGTTTTCGCCCTGGCCGAACTGGGTCCAGTCATTGCCGGGCTCCGCGTACACTTGGTTGTAGAGCGCGGCTTCGGAGATGATGGCGGACCCCTTCACGCCCATGTGCTTCTCATAGAAGCCCTGTGAGCCGGTGGTGGTGAGCACCTGATAGTAGGCGCGCATGGTGCCGGAAGGGATCTTGTATTCGTACAAGCACATGACGTTGTCCGGCAGTTCGAATTTCGCCTTCGGCTGGCCGTCTTCACCCGTGGACCCATCGTAATAGTCCACCCCGCCCGTGGCAATGATGGAGAGAGGGGTCGTGTCGTACATCCAGTTGAACATGTCGATCTGGTGGGCGCCGAGGTCAGACAGGGGACCCGCGCCATACTTGGAGAAGAAACGCCAGTTGCGGAACTGGAGCATGTCCGCATACCCGTACTTGGTGAGCATCTCCTGCGGGATGTCCTGATTCTTTGGCACGCCGAGGGGGACAGAGGCAGAGACACCGCGGTTCCACTGGCCGTAGCAGTGCGTCACGCGGCCCAGCAGGTTGTGTTTGCGGATGACGTTGTCGCGCAGGTTGATGTAACGCGGGTTGCTATGGCGCTGGTGGCCAATCTGGAAGATGCCCTTGTTCTCACGGCCAGCCTTCACCATGTCCCGGGCGCCTTCGATGGTGTTGGACATCATCTTCTCGCAGTACACGGACTTGCCCTTTTCCAGAGCAAGACGGGAGAAGGGAGCGTGCAGGAAGTCGGGCGTGGCAATGAAGACAGCCTCCACGGAGGTCTCCTTGTCCAAGAGTTCCTCAATGGACTCGTACTCGGTGACGGTGCCTTCGACCTGATGTTTGTTCTCCAGGCCCATACGGCGGGCCATGGGAGTGCGGTTGTATTTCCAGATGTCCGCCACGGCCACCCACTGGATGCCGGGGACGTCCTTGGAGGCGATGCGCAGGGCATCACCCTGGGCGCCGC
>JAEYUU010000599.1 GCA_023429545.1 Verrucomicrobiota bacterium | reverse complement strand
TCGCAGTGGCGCAGCACCGGGCCATCGGCAAGTCCTCCCTGCCCCCAGACTACGCCGTCGATCAGGTCTCGTGGAAGGTGGCCAAGATCATCTGCGGATACACCGACTACGTCCGCCGCGTAGTGTGGCGGGCAAAGGATGCCTGAACCACGAGAACTGCGCCTTTAAAGCAACACGCGAATTCATTCATGATTTCCATCGTCACTGCCTACTACAATCGCAGAGCCCTCTTCATTCGCACCCTTGAGAGTCTCGTCCACTTTGGTGGACCAGAATTTGAAGTGGTGGTGGTGGACGACGGTAGCCGGGAGGAGGAGCGGCTGGAGGACTTGGTGGAACGATTCCCCTTCCTCCGCGTCTTCCGTCTGGATCCGCGACAGAAGTGGTATTCAAATCCCTGCATCCCATTCAACATTGCCATCCGCCAGTCCAGGGGAGAGTCCGTCATCCTGCAGAATCCGGAGTGCTTTCACGCGGGACCGGTCGTGAAGCATGTGGCAGAGCACCTTCATAAGGGCAAGTACCTGAGCTACGCGTGCTACGCTCTGAGCAATCCTGACACCAAGGCGCTGCGCGGAGACGCCGAGGAGGTGCAGGCACAGGTGCGCACCTTCGAGATGGAGCACAAGGCGCCCGTGCACGTGGCCTCCGCTGGATGGTACAACCATTCCCAATACAGCCCCCGCGGGTACCACTTCTGCTGCGCCATCTCACGCGCGGATCTGGAGCGGCTCGGAGGATTTGATGAGCGGTACTCCCACGGCATTGCTTATGACGATGACGATCTGCTGCACCGCATCCGCGTAGCCGGACTTCGGATCGAGTTCGTCGATGAACCGTACGTCTACCACCAGAATCACTATTTAAGCCCCGGCAACGGGGTGCCGTGCGAGAAGATCAAACGCAACGAGAAAATCTTCCGCCTGCTCACCCAGCCCTCGCGCTGCTATGATCCAAATGGCGCGGACTGGGGTCACCCTGAAAATCCCTCGGCGAGGGAAGCCAACATCGCGCTGGATGCACTTGTGCTGGGGGTGCCTGTCCGAGAGGAAGACTTGGCCCGGGGAAACCAGTGGAAGAGCTATGCAGAACAACTGGAAGGCGTATCCCTGGCCTCGGCAGAGGGGGTGCACATCCTGCGTGAATCTCTGAAGGGCCCGCTGGATCTGGTGGAGTATGTGAAGGGCTCTTTCATCTCCCGTTGGGGTTGGCGCAGCAAGCATGAACGTGAGCTGGAGCGGATCCACAAGAGCATCGCCAAGGCCGAAGTGGACCAAGACAAGGGCAAGCATGAACGCGCCGCAGAGGGCCTTGTGAAAGTTTTGCGCTCTGCCTCCGCCCTGGCCGCCAAGGCCGCCACCCGTGCCCCTTGGGGCGGAACCTCCAAACGCGCCTGGTCGCGGTCGGTGGAATCTCAGATGAAAGCCATCGATACGTGGTGGAAACGTACGAGCGAAGGGAGGAAAGCCGCAAAAGGAGCACGACCGAAGTGAACGATGTGTTTGATGTACTCGAATACCCGCGAATGCACTCACCTGCTGCCTCGTTCCCCCGTGACCTTGCGCAGCACCTCATCGAATTGATTCTGCCACTTCTCTATGCCAGTATTCTCCAGCAGCCACCTCCTCCCCGCCACACCCATGGTGCGGCGTTCTTCTGCGGAGAGGGCTTCGAGCTTGAGCACATCCTGCGCGAACGCTTCCGCATTACCCGGCTCGTGGAGGAAGCCCGTTTTTCCATGCAGCACTGTTTCGGTGAGTCCGCCTGAGGCGGCGGCGAGCATGGGCTTGGCGTAGTCGTAGGCTTCGTAGGTCACGAGGCCGAGCGGCTCCCACCAGAGGGACGGGGCGAGCATGGCGCGGCAATGGCGCAGCACCTCGGCCTTTTGCGCTCCCCCGATGAGACCAAGGTGATGGATGTCCTTGTGGCGGGCCACGGCAAGGCGGACTTCGTCCTCCAGCGGGCCTTCACCCCCGATCCAAAGTTCCGGAGTGGCTGCGCCGAGCTTTTTGCGAAGGATGTCCCAGGCACGCAGCAGCGTGATGACACCCTTCACATCCACGAGGCGGGCGAGGAAGAGGTAGTACCCCTTGTCATCCGTCTGCACCGGATCCGGCATGGCATCCCAAGAGTGGCGCAGGGCAAAGACACGATCCGCGGGAAGCCCGGCGCCGTGCACCAACTTGTCCCGCAGGAACTCGGAAATGCAGACCCAGGCCTTCACACTTTGTAGCCAGCCGGAGCGATGCAGGCGGCGCAGAACCATGGCCATGATGGCGGACTTCAACCGTGACCCCTGCCACGCCCCGGCACGCACTTCGCGACTGTAGTCGCCGCGCAAAGCTCCCTCGGGGAAGACGCCGTTCGCGTACAGCGTACCGCTGATGGAGAAGGGCCGGAAGTTGTGCATGTATTGGATCACCGGCAACCCCAAGATATGCGCCGCATGGTAGAGTGAGGGCGAGCCCACGGGGTAGACGTTGTGAAACAGAGCCGCGTCTGGCTGGAACTTTTCCACCGCCTTCTCGAAGCGCGTGCGGCTTTCGTGATTGTAGAAGGTGCGGCGGAGCTGGCCAAACCTGCCCGGCGCGCCTTCGTCCAGCCAGTCTTTGCTTTCGAAGAAGCAACGCCCCATCTCGTGCCGATCCGAGAGATGGCGGTAGATGCGGTCCACGGACTTCTCCTCGCCGCCCATGTGGACGTAGCGGTTGAAGATCTGGAGGATGCGCATGCAGGGGCGGGAGACGATTGCGGGGTGCCGTTTTCCTTCGCGCATGAAACGCGGGATGCGCGGCAGGGAAAGGATAAAGTTTTGCCTCCGTGGCGGCGTCGCTCGGTTTTGTTGCAAAACAGCGGAGCAGCAAGAGGCTGGGAATGGAGTCACAAGAGACGTTGGCGACATCCCGTCTTGACCGGTTCATACATCACGCGAAACGTAGCTCCTTCGCTTCATCCCCCCATGGCATCCAGCATGAGCTCTCCTCGCATTCTCGTCACCGGCGGCGCCGGCTTCATCGGTTCAGCGCTTGTCTGGGCGCTCAATGTGCGCGGACAGGAAAACATCCTGGTGACGGACCGGCTGGGTAGTGATGAGAAATGGAAGAACCTCGTGGCACTGAAGTATGCGGACTACCTGGACGCGGATGATCTGCTGAAGTTGGTGGAGACCCGGCCCGATCACCTGGGGAAGTTTGATGTGGTGTATCACCTGGGTGCGAACTCCGCGACCACGGAGCGGGACGCGCACCACCTGATGAAGAACAACTTCGATTACACGAAGACTCTGGCGCATTGGGCGCTGGGCATGGGCGCGCGTTTTGTGTATGCCTCCTCTGCCGCGACC
>JAEYUU010000578.1 GCA_023429545.1 Verrucomicrobiota bacterium | reverse complement strand
GTGTAGCCGTGCGCCTTGAACCACATGGGGATGGTGGTGACATCAGGATTCAGCTCGCGAAAGTGGGTGCCATTGCTCCAGATGCGAAGCGTGTCAGGCCGGCGTCCCGTGAGGAAGGAGGATCGTGAGGGGTTGCACACGGCCTGCTGGCAGTAGGCCTGGTCAAACTGCACCGACCTCGCTGCGAGCCGATCCAGATTTGGCGTGATGGCCGGCGAACCATACGTGGCCAGTTCAGGACGCAGGTCGTCCGCCATGATGAAAACGACGTTCTGCTTGGGTGCGGCAGCGTGCACTGGAATGACGAGCAGCAGGGGAATAGCCCTCAGCAGGAGCTTGCGGAATGGTAGAATCATGGCAGCGAGGTAGACAGCTTGCGTGCCGTTTCAACCTCGCACGGGATGGCAATCTTTCCGGGAATGTGCCCCAGATGTTTCACCGCCCTCTCTAGCGCCCCTGGCGATGCTCTGCGAGCAGCTTCGTGAGCCAGGGGCCGACTTCAGTGGTAGTGCCATCCTTCTGCTTCATAAGGTAGGGCTTGCCGCTGAAATAACTTTTGGTGCAGATGCCTTGGATGAAGTCTTCCGCCGTCTTCACGCGATCGCCTGCCTGTCCCTGCTTGTACCTCAGGTGATTCGCGCCCTGCTGGCTGGAGTATTCCTTCCCATTGCGGATGAAGCGGGCATCACTCTTCGCCACAGCGTCCAGCAGGTGATCAATCTCTTCCTTCGCCGGAGAGTCCAGCGCATGGAGAGTGCCCGCCACGAGAGTGAGCAGCAGGCAGAGGACGGTGCGACGCTGGTATGTCATGAGAGCTGGATCGTCTCGTGAGAGATGCCGGATGTGTCCGCCCGTCGGGATCCGGCCGGGCTTCACATGGCGGTTCGGTCCACGTTGCGCAGACGCTTGCTGAGGCCTTTCATCACATGCAGCGCGAAGAGAGGCACCTCATGCACCATGAACTCGAAGCGCTTTTCATTGATGGGAATGAGCTTGCAGTCCGACTTGGCCACGGCGGTCGCGGTGCGCGGCCCCTCTTCGATAAGCGCCATCTCGCCAAAGAATCCATCCTCCTCCACCACTTCAACCGTGCGTCCGCCGACGCGCAGTTCCACGGCGCCTTCCTTCACCACATACATGGCCTCGCCTGCGTCACCTGAGGAAAAGATGATGTCACCCGCTGAGAATGCGAGGGGCTGGGTCTGGGATTCAAAGATGTTCGGAAGTTTCATGGCGGAAGAAGTTGCCGGGAATGAATTGGAATCGCTTTTTCAGGCCGCAACAAGTGAATTATGAGGTTTAGGGGGCCTGGGGCACTGGGACGTGCCGCGAGTCGAACAGCAGCTTTCCCAGCACAAACTCGATGTGCCTCTCCACAATGTCCCCCATGCTCCGGCATTCCTCGAAGACGATGGTCTTGTGATGCTCGCCAAGTTCATGCTTGAGCTGGGCCACCTTGTCCGGGGGTTCTGCCGGATGGTGTTTCATGGCGCGAAAGAGCGCGCGCAGGCGTGACTTCTCCGAAAGGTAGCGGCGCGCGATCAGGCTGCGCTCCTCCTGCTGGTACTGCTGCGCGGTGGCGAGGTTCAGGTACCTCGTGCACAGGTTCACCACGGGCAGGTTCTCCTTGTAAAACTGCGGCAGGTACACCCGGCAGCGGCCCTCGTAGCTCTGCTGGTCGAAGTCGATGGCGCGCACCCGGTATTGCACCTCCTCGAAGTCGGGGGTCATGTCCACCACGTAGTTGTAGCTGCGCATGTCCCCCAGCAGGCGGATGAAGCAGCGCTCGCTGAACTTCACGAACTCCTTCGCGATGCGCACCGGGTTCACATCGGGCCGCTCGAAGTAGTCACTGATGAAGACATCTCCTGGCACGCCGGCGATGTGCTCCTCGATCAGCGTGTCCTCATGCACGAGGTAGTTGATGCGGTTGGGGGAGAGCACATGCTCCAGCTCCAGGCCGTACACGCGGGAGGCGTCCGCCACCTTCAGGTAGAAGTGATCGTAGTTGTCGTTGTACTGGTTCACCACCCGGATGCGGAAGGGCTTGCTGTTCCCGAAGCTGCAGTAATCCACGCGTTCCACGTACAGGTGGGGCACAGCCTGGAGGTCGCCCGTCTTCAGCAGGGAGTAGATGCTGGTCAGCCTGGGCCACAGGTCCTTCATGTAGGACCGCTCGTAGACGACGGTGTCCCACAGGGTGGACTTCCCTGCACGGTCCATGAGCGGGTAGCAATTGCTGAAGCTCTCCAGGTCCTTGTACAGGGCTGGCAGCCCGGAAAGCCGGCCGTAGTGCCGCAGGTACAGGCGGAGTTCTTCACTGATGTGGATGAAGGCTTTCCGGCGGGAAATGGTGGTGAGTTCGTCCGTCATGGAGGCGGTGTGGTTTGCTCCGAAATTGGGTGGCCTACCCCTTTGCAGGGAGGGCATGAGACCGCTGGAAGGATACGAACCGTGCAGAATGTCGCAAAAATCCTTGTTCGCGTCGCAGGAATTTGTCAAGATTCGGCGCCTGTGACGATTCGGACCCTCATTCTCAGCACTTTTCTGGCCATTCATTCCGGTTTCGCGGAGGATTTACCCCTGCCTTTACCTCTCCCGGAGTCGACCCCTCTTCCCGCAGTCCGCAGCGGTCCTACGAGTCTGGAAAAGCCGAATTTGGTGATCAGACCGCCGGGCTCGGGCGTCATTGTGGTGCCCCAGGTTACCGAGAGGGAAAAGCAGGAGCAGGCCGTCGCGGAGAAGGAGCGCCAGCTCATTGATGAAATGCTGCGCCGTCAGATTGCGCTCGCCCATGCCACGGGCAAGGCCGGTGAAATCAAGCGGGTGATCCTCGTG
>JAEYUU010000473.1 GCA_023429545.1 Verrucomicrobiota bacterium | reverse complement strand
TACTGCGCGACCTCCTCACCCATGAGCACGACCATGGGGTCGCGGGCGAGTTCTTCATCAAAAGCTTCGCGGAGGGCGTGGCGGTAGGAGAGTTTGCGCATGTCTCGTCAGGCGGGGCAAAGAGGCTGGGAAAAGCGGAAAGCGGGGAAAGGGAGGATCAGTCGTTGAAGAAATGGCGTCCGGTCTGGCCGGCTTCGGTTTGATTGTCCACCTCCCAGTAGACGTCGTCGAAGATTTCGGAGGGATCCGGAAGCGGGCTCTGCTCGGCGAAGTCGCCGGAGTCCTCAGCTTCCTTGGAGGCCGCTTGGTCGATTTCCGCAGCCTGCTTCTCGGTGATCACCTTTTCCTTGATGAGCTGGGTGCGGAAGATGATGAGGGGATCGTGCTCGCGCTCGTAGCGCTCCACCTCCTCCTTCGTGCGGTACTTCTTGGCGTTCGCGTCCGCCACGGAGTGGCCCGTGTAGCGGTAGGTGAGGATCTCCAGCAGCATGGGTTTGCTCTCCTCCCGCGCGCGGACCATGGCCTCATTCACCCGGGCGCGGACTTCGTAAACGTCCTCTCCATTGAGCTGTTCCCACTTCATGCCGTAGCCTTCGGCGCGCTCGGCCAGGCAGCCGGGATAGGCGCTGGAGCGCTTCTGGCTGGTGCCCATGGAGTAGCCATTGTTCTCAATGATGTACACCACCGGCAGATTGAAGAGCGCCGCGAGGTTCAGGCTTTCGTGGAAGGCCCCCTGGTTCACCGCGCCATCTCCAAGGAAGCAGAGGCTGCAACCCTTGAGACCCTTGTATT
Source organism: Verrucomicrobiota bacterium (assembly GCA_023429545.1). GTDB lineage: Bacteria > Verrucomicrobiota > Verrucomicrobiia > Verrucomicrobiales > Verrucomicrobiaceae > Roseimicrobium. The sequence continues at coordinate 3,264 of JAEYUU010000473.1, read as the reverse complement.
TCAGGCCGAACGCAAGACCGGCACCGAGCGGCGTCTGCCCGGCGACGATGCCGTGGCCCCCCCAGTAGTTCTTGTCCGGCGCGAAGTAGTGCATGGAGCCGCCCTTGCCCTTGGAGCAGCCGGTCTTCTTGCCAAAAAGCTCGGCCATGCACTCGTTCATTCCCATGCCCACGGCCAGGGCGTGACCATGGTCGCGGTAAGCGGTGATGATGTGGTCATTCTCCTCCATGAGGGAGACGCAGCCCACGGCCACAGATTCCTGGCCGATGTAGAGGTGCAGGAAGCCGCCCATTTTCCCCGCAGTGTAGTGCTTCAGCGCGATCTGCTCGAATCGGCGAATGCGGCAAATGTCCCGATAGAGCTTGATTTTTTGCTCAGGGGAGAGCGCCTTGTTTACCGGCGCATCAGCATATTTTACAGGGGCGGCATTCTTCGCAGACATGGGCAGGGATAGGAGGGCGGAGTGTACCGACAATGGAATGCTTGGCAAGGTGTGCTTTGCCCCTGGCAGGAGCGGATCCACGGGCGCACAAAGCCTGCCAGCGCCGTCCTGAGAAGGTGGGAAATTCCCAGAGCCTCAGTTCATCGGATCCCAGAGTGTGAATGGCTGTTCAAATCACGGTGAACAATCATTTAACGTTTGTAAAATAGCTGGAGCCAGTAAAAAGTGTGGCCATGCGTTTGCTTGCCCGGCATCCTCGGCTCGCTCTGGTGTTGCGATCCACGGTGGACGCAGCCATTGGCGCGCTCCTCATGATGGCGCTGCTCTCCTGGCAGCGCATGCGGGATGATGAAGCCCTCTTCCGCCAGCTCGTACAGGTGGCGGACCTAAAGGCCGCCAAAGTCGCCGGGGGTGCACCTTCCGACGAGACACGCGCCTTGGAAATCCTGCACGTGGTTTACGCCGAGGTGCGGGAACGTGCGGTGTTCTTTGGCGACACGGAATGGACCACGCCCCACCTCCTCTGGTCCGCTGGCGACCACATGAACCGGCCCGCCGGGGCCTGCGCCAGCTATGTCACCGTGCTGGCCAAGGCGATGCAGACGGCGGGATTTCCCATTCGCAAAGTGGGGCTGGTGAAGAACGGACTAGTCGCCTACCACCACGTGGTCGAGGCGAAGGTGAACAACCGGTGGGTCGTCCTGGATGCGGCCTTTGACCAGTCCTTCCGCCGCCCCGATGGCAAACTCGCCAGCGCGGCGGACGTCCACTCGGACTGGCTCTACTACCGTACGCAGATCATGCCCGGCTACTACCCGGAGTATGACTACAGCGGCTTCTACTACACGAACTGGAACCGCATCCCCGGGGCAGAAACCGTGCTGGGCTGGTTCCCGGAGGCGCGTACCTGGCTCCACTCCCACGGCATCTCGATCCGCTTCTGGTTCCTGAATATTCACGCCTGGCTCATCGGGCTCGGCTTGGGTGGTGCGGCCGTGCTCGCCCTGCTACGCTGGCGCGCCGCCCGGAAAAAGCGCGGCCCGCAAAAGTCTTCCACCAATCCTGCGCAGGAACCTCGCGAAAAGCCCAAGATGCCTGAATGGGTGCGTCAACAGCCCGTGCTGGAGGTGTCCCTTCCGGTGCTTCCCGCTGCAAAGCGGGGCTAATATGGGGGCGAATATCCTGCGTGTGACACGGTCGGGTGGCGGGGTAGTGCGGCTCACTGGGAACTTTCGATGTCGATGTTCGACTTCGACAACAAGGCTATGCCCCGTGCAGTTTTCCGATACCCATAGTTGCACCCACAAAATCCTTATTCAATATGATAGCCGCCCTTATCCAAGTGCGCTATTATAACAAAATTGTCAGCTTTTTGAAGGAGGATGCTTTCGTTTTGGCTCGCCGAGGTGAATCCCAGGAATGGCGCTCGCAGCCCGCTAGAGCGCACGCTTTTTGATAACCGCTACCCTGAAAATCAAGACCATGGCCAAAACCATCAGGATTGTTGTTGAGGGGACCATCGAACTACCGGATTCAGCCGAAGTCATCCGCTTCTGCGATGAAGGGGGCTTGGAAAGCGACCACATCAAATTCAAGGGCCACATCATCCGCCCAAATATCGGATGGCTGGAGTACTTCTCCGAGGCCATCATGAAGAAGAAGTATCCTCACATCCCGGCGGACATGGGATGGGAGAGCATCCATGAGGACATCCACAACAAGTACTTCCTCTGCTGCGATGAAGACTGGAACATGGAGGAATTGAAAGAGGAAGAGGCGGACGAGGGAGAGCGGGACTAGCCGGTGCGACAGTGAGGCGCGCCGGAGCATTGGCTTGCATCGGGAAAGAACACGATTCCTCAGATTCTGTGCCTCCTTTGCGCACGGACACAGGTCACAGAATCACGTAGCACGATACGCCGACGAGCAGAAACCCAATTGCACGTTGTCAGACCCGAAGGTCTAACCTCCCCAGAAAACCTCTGCGTCCTTGGCTCCTTTGCCACTCTGCGGTCAGACAGGACGCCCGCCCGTGGCTTACCACGCCAAGCAAATTCCACCGTACTACCGAACAACTTTTACCGGCATGCCCACGTAGGCATTCTCGTAGAACTTCGGTACCACGCGACGGTCCATGCGGATGCAGCCGTGGCTGGCCGGATAGCCGGGGAGAAATCCTTCGTGCATGCCCACTCCGTCCCAGGTGATGCGCATGAAATAGTGCATTGGCGCGGGAACGTAGCGGGTGCCGGGGGGCCGCGGAGTCTTGGGCGTGGCGTCAGCGTTCACGACGTTGCCAGCGCTGTCCTCGATGAGACCGTAGGCGGAAGAGACGTGATCGATGTCCTTTTCCAGAATCTTGTAGTCGCCAGCCGGAGTGGCGCGGTTCTCCACGCCTGAGGAAATGGCGGCAACACCGATGACATGGCCGCCACGGTAGAACTCCGCCACCTGGCGGCGCAGGTCCACCACGATGTACGCATCGCCGCTGGTGCCATCATCATCCCAGTAGGAGGTGTGCTCTGCCACACCCAGGGACTGGGGCGCCTGGGGTGCTGCGGAGCCGAGTCCCGCGAGGTAGTCTGCGCCGGTATTTTCGGCGGGCTTGCTCACGCATGAAGTCAGGAGAAGCGCGCCAAGCGCTGAAAGGAGAAGGGGAGTTTTGCAGAACATGACGGATGAAAAAATCAGTGGCGTGCGCAGAGGGGAACTGCAAGCACGGATTTGCGGCGTCAATGGTACGCCTGGGGATCGACGCAGAGGCACGAAGACTTGTCGAGAGTTTGCTGTGGGGTGTTGAGACTTGGGGAAAAGTGCGGAGC
>JAEYUU010000437.1 GCA_023429545.1 Verrucomicrobiota bacterium | reverse complement strand
TCCTCACTCCATCCCATGCGCCTTCCCAAGCCCTTCCTGCCGTTCTGTCTGGCTTTCTACGGTTCCCTTCACGCGCAGCAACCGCAGCCCCGGACAGCCTTCACCATCACGGTGGACTATTCCCAGGCGCCGTCATGCCGGGCCTTTGCAGAGAACTCCAAGAGGCTGTGCGAAGAGTGGTATCCCAGGATGACAAAAATCCTGTTTGGCGAGAACCATCCCCTGCCCTACTCCGAAGTGAAGCTCCTCTTCAAGCCCATGAAGGGCGTGGCCGGCACGGCGAACAACGAGATCAGCATCTCTGAGGAGTGGGTCACGAAGAAGGCCCCGGACGACTACGGGATGGTCATCCACGAGCTCGCGCATGTGGTGCAGAACTACAAGGGCAAGGGAGACGGATGGCTCACCGAGGGTATCGCCGACTACATACGGGATCGGCATTTCGAGCCAGGCAAGCGCACCCATCGCATCGATCGCGTGAAGAACAGCTACAAGCAGGGCTACGGCATCGCCGCGGCATTTCTCATCTGGCTGGAGGATGAGAAGACGAAGGACAAGGATCTTGTGTGCAAGCTGAACACCGCCTGCCACAATGGCACCTACAGCCTCGAAAGTTTCAAGGAACTCTGTGGCGATGATGCCGACTCCCTTTGGAGGGAGTTCCTCACCATCCCAGCCAAATAATGCTCGATGGAAGTTTCCCCATGAACTCACCCCCTGATTTCAAACTATCGCAGAAAATCCTTTGGGTCGGGCGCAGATTCATCCCATTGAATCCACACTCTGGTCATTTGCCGTTCTTTGCCTCGCGTAAACGTGACGATTGCCTTCCCCAAGACAAGTCGATGACTGAACTCGGGATCGGAATCACACTTCTGGGGACTCATTCCTTTGGCTGCGAGCAACTTTAGGACGTCGTCCACGGAGGACTTTCCCATATTTCTCAGGGAGACCCCTTCAATCACCAGTGTTCCCACAAAACTAATGGGTGTTTTTCCGTCCAGCCCCACATCATTGAACGGAAGCACAAACTGTATGGCCCCGCCATATCTTGGAATGATGATGCCGCTCCTATTAAATTCAATGAACGTGCCTCTTTGTTCGAAAAGCTTTGGCTCATCATCCAGACGTGTTGCCAACCCCTCAGCCCAGGGTCCGGGTGAAAGCACCTTGCCATTGATCCGCACACCCTTCGCGGCGGACACTTCAATCATCGGACCCGACTGGGCGAAGGCAGGTCCCCAAGCACATACACTGCCAAAAATGAGGACTAACCAAAACCTGTGGGAGACTGTCTGGTTCTTCATGGATGCTTCGCAAGTGGAGAATGATTCCCAACGCAATCATGGTCAAGACAACAGAAGCAATGGGAGGCTGGCCTCCATGTACACCGGTCTGTATCTAATGAACACCTTTGTTCCAATACTTGAGCATCACTCCTGAGCACCGGCGAAACGCCCCATCATCCAGATGTTTGAACTAGCTTCCACCATCCAGCGCGCCCTCGATTTCGCACAGGCGCTCCAGCTTCGCGCCACGGAATTACAGACGCCCGCGGAGCGCCGCCAGCAGGCGGAGCTGGATCGCATGCTGCAGACTCCTACAGACAAGGCGACGCTGGTGCAGCTTACGGACCAGGCCTTCCGCGCCAGGTCCTCCGCGCGGGTGGTGGATCAATTCACGCATATCCTGGATGTGCAGGGCGTGCCACGCTTCTTCAGTCCGCTGGACCGCGCCATGCTGCGCGGCTTCCAGACGTTCGGCGGGTGGCTACCCGGCGTCTCAGTGCCCATGGTGAAGGAGCACATGCAGCAGGAGACGGCCAATGTCATCCTGCCAGCCGAGCCTGAACTCCTGACGGAACATCTGCGCCAGCGCCGCGAACAGGGCGTGCGCATGAATGTGAACTTCCTCGGCGAGGCCATCCTCAGCGAGGCGGAAGCAGAGCGTCGCATCGAACAATATCTCGAAGCCCTGCAGGCAACTGACACGGAGGTTTTCTCCGTCAAGATCTCCACGCTCTACTCGCAGATGTCTCTGCTCGCGCGCGAGCATACCATCGCCACCATCTGCGATCGCCTGGAGCGTCTCTATCGCAGCGCCGCAAGATCCTTTTTCGTGCGGGCGGGCGGCGCGCGCGTGCCAAAGTTCATCTACCACGACATGGAGGAGTACCGCGACCTCAGCCTTACGTGCGGAATCTTCATGCGCACGCTGGATCGCCCGGGTCTGGAGAGAGTGGGAGCGGGCATCGCCTTGCAAGCCTACGTGCCGGACAGCGCGCGCTGGCAGCGCATCATCAACGAGTGGGCACGGAAACGCGTCGCCGCGGGGGGCGCGCCGGTCACCATCCGCCTGGTGAAAGGGGCGAACATGGAGATGGAGCGTTTCGAGGCGGCGCTGAAGGGCTGGCCGCAGGCGCCCTACAAAACGAAGCGCGAGACGGATGCGAATTACAAGCGCATGCTCCATGAAGGACTGAAGCCGGAGAACCTGACCGCCGTGCGTCTGGGCATTGCTTCGCACAATCTCTTTGATGTCGCGTACGCATGGACCTTGGTGCATGAGCGCCATGCCTTTGACCACGTGCAGTTCGAGATGCTGGAAGGCATGGCCAACCATCAGCGTCGGGCGCTGTTCGAGCAGGTCTCCAATCTTCTGCTGTATGCGCCCGTCTGCCGGAAGGAACATTTCCTCAGCGCCATCGGCTACCTGATCCGCCGCCTTGATGAGAATACCGGTGAGGAAAATTTTCTGCGGCATGCCTTCAAGCTCACCCGCGGCAGCGCGGAATGGCAGGCGCTCGAGCAGGGATTCCGTGAGTCCTTCACCCTGCTGCCGGAGTTGAGCGATGCCCCACGGCGCACGCAGGATCGCCGCGAACCATCTCCGGCATCTCATGGTCCGTTTCACAATGAACCGGATACCGACTGGTCCCTGCCTCACCATGCCGCATGGGCACAGTCCATCGTGGAGAAGTGGATGCCGCTCTCAGGCACACAGGCACCTGAGATTCCGCTGGTGCTCGCCGGTGAGGAGATCCTGCATGACAGGAAGGTGCGCGAGTGCACGGACCCCTCCCGGCCGGGTGTGGTGGTGGGACGCTATCGTCAGGCCAGTGCGGAAGATGTAGCAAGAGCCGTGGAATGCGCCACCCTGGATCCCGATGGCTGGCGCGCGCTGAGACCGGGCGAGCGTGAAGCCATGCTCAAACGGGTGGCCCAGGAACTCCGCCACGCGCGAGGCGACCTGATGGGGGCGGCGCTCGCGAATGGCGGCAAGGTTCTTACCGAATCCGATCCGGAAGTCAGCGAGGCCATCGACTTTGCTGAATTCTACGCCGAGACCGCAAGAATGTGGATGGAAGGTGTATCACCTCATCTCACCGCCAAGGGCAAGGGCGTGGTGGTGGTGGTATCGCCGTGGAACTTCCCCAT
>JAEYUU010000354.1 GCA_023429545.1 Verrucomicrobiota bacterium | reverse complement strand
TCCTTGTTCCACATCGAGGGAGTCCCCCAAGGTGTAAACACCACTGTCCGCAGCCACTGACGTCTCTGGCGGCGGCGCGACCGCGGCTTCGAGGGTGACCGGTTGCTGGCCGGAGAGCACGGTTGTGCCCACCAGAAAGGCCACGGAGGCGGCCAGGGTTTGCGCGCAGGCGCGAGGAGAGGAGCGTGCGTTCATGAGGTGATTGCTGGCGCCAGCGTTGAGATTATTACTTGGTGAAAAGCATGGCGAAGTAGCCGAAGACCGTGAGGAGCACTCCGGAGACTGCGTAACCGACCGGGAAGCCCACCCAGGGCACGCTGCTGTCGATTTCCTTGGAGGCCTCGCGTGCGGGACCGGAGTGGGATCGGGCGCCAGCCACACCGCCCATGAGCACGGCGGGATTAATCTTGAAGAGATGGTAGCCAATCGCCCAGGTGACGATGGGGGGAATGGTGCTGGAGATGAACCCCGCGAGGAAGATGTACAGCGCCACCTTGCCCGTGAGTTGATCGAGCAGCGTGGCGCCCGCATTGATGCCCACGATGGCGATGAAGGTCACGAGGCCCAGATCCTCCAGGATATTCCGTGCGGCGTTCGGTGTATTGCCGAAGAAGCGCAGACGCGAGACGATGGAGGAGACGAAGATGCCAGAGAGCAGCAGTCCCCCCGCATTTCCCAGGCCCACGGAGAAGCTTCCAACCGGCACATTGATCATGCCGATCAGCAGTCCGAGCACCATGCCGGCAGACAGAGTCAGAAGGTCCGTGGCGGTGCTCGCACGGGCCACTTTGCCGAGCACGTCGGCCACCTTGTTCACGGCTGACTTGAGACCGGCCACAAAGAGCACGTCGAGCTTCTGCAGCTTCGTATCCGCGCCCAGGGGTATGGGCACCCCGCCGCGCTCGATGCGCAACACCTGAAGCTGGCCCGCGAAGTCCTCATTGCGGAACTCCTTGAGCGCCCTTCCTTCCATCTCCTTGTTCGTCACAAGGATCTCCGCCTGGTCCAGCGGAATGTTCAGGGCATTCGAATCCGCAACCTCGGCACCGATGAGGCCCATGTTGGATGTCAGGTCTTCCAGGCGCCCACCGAGGGCGATGACATCACCCTGCTCCAGCACGAGATCCGCCGCAGCGCCAAGGGACTCGCCACCGCGTGCGACATTGACAATGCGGTACTGGGGCGTCTTGCCGCGGAACTGGGCGATGGTCTTCCCAGCAATCTCCTTGTTCTCCAGACGGTAGGCGCGCAGGCCTGACGGGCGATATCCAGTCAGCCCGGAGTCATCCACATTGGCGACGCCGTGTTCCTTCTCATACTCCTTGGCCGCCTTCCGGGCGTCGAGCCCCCACCAGCGCGGGAGGTACTTGCACACGAGGATGATCCCAATGGTTCCCCAGATGTAGGTCACCCCATAGCCGAGAGCGATCATGCCGGAGATGGCCTCCGCGCTGCTGCCCTCAGGAACAGGGTAAGCGCCCTGCGTGACCGCCATCTCCGCGGTGCCGATGGCAGCGGACATGGTCTGCGAACCGGCGAGGATGCCACCTGCAGCACCTGGAGGGAGGCCGAACATCTTGACGCAAATAACCACCAGGGCCAGTCCCAAAACACTGCAGATCACGGCAAGGATGGTGAACTTCAGGCCATCCTTCTTGAGGCTGTTGAAGAATGATGGCCCGACCCGCAGCCCCACCCCGTACATGAACAGGTAGTAAAACAGCGACTTCGCAAAATTGTCGAGCTGCAGCTTTACACCGTAAACGGAGGCCCACGTAGCGAGCGCCGCACCCACGACGACGGCGGCAGCGACCATGCCGAGCCCGTACCCCTTTACATTGAACTTGCCGACCAGCACCGCCATGCCGACGGTAAAGAACAGCAGGATGTAAGGGTTGGATCTCAGGAACTCAAAGAATGCATGCATTGCGGTTGGATTTGGTGGTTGGATTCTTGATGAAACAAAAGGTCGGCAGCACGTCTCAGTGAACTCTTGCGGTTTTCCCCGTGCCCAGCTTTTCGGGTTTGATGAGCTTCAGCCCCGACGCGGCGTGGTAGCCGTGAATCTCCTTCACATCGAGCTTCCGCATGAAGCCGATGGTCTCCTCCGTGAGCACCTGCCCGGGCACCATGATGGGAAAGCCGGGCGGATAGGGAATCACAAAGTTGGCAGAGACGGCCTGGCCCTTCTTCACCAGATCATCGATCTCCTTGCTGTTCAGTTTCACGTGGGTGCAGTTGTCCTCATCGTAGGCCATGAAGAATGGCGTGCGCATGTCCCCCTCGTTGGTTTTGCTCTTGGGGTTGTCGCGGAATGCGTCGTGGAACCGGCTGAAGTTTGGCAGGTCAGGCACATCGGTGACCAGGCTCTTCACACGCGCGTCGAAGGCGGCCTTTTCATCGAAGTCCTTTGCCAGCTTCCGATCAAGTTCGCGCGAGATGTCGGCGAGCACCTTGATCAGATAGGCGATATCGCTCCGGGTATTGTTGATATTGGTCTGCAGCAGCACACTGTTCCGGGAGGTCTTGTTTAGTTGGATGTCGAACTTGCTGGCAAGAAGCCCCTTGAAGGCCGTGCCATCAAAGCCGGCTGATCCGCACAGGAGGGTGATGCGCGTGGGATCGAGCGTGAACTCATCCGACTTCCACGCATCAAAGACGGTCTTCCAACTGACTCCTTCCGCATGGAAGTCCACAAAGCCGCTGGCCCGATGCTCCGCCGGGATCATCTCCGCATTGGTGGCGATGCGGAAGTACTTTGAGATAAGCGGATTCTTGTTCACCTCGCGACGCAGAATCAGCGAGAGCTCAATGGCGCGGCCCACCAGCTCATATCCCTCCAGCTCCGCCTGGCGCCGGGCGATGTCCAGGGAGGCGATGAGTTGCAGGTTCGGTGAGGTGCTGGTGTGGGTGAAGAAGGCCTCCTCAAAGGTCGCCTGCGTGCTCTCCCAGCAATCATCATTGACCATGATGTACGAGCCCTGGCGGAAGCAGGAGAGTGATTTGTGGGTCGAGGTGGTGGCGTAGACCCGCAGCTTCACCTTGTCCGGATCCGGAAGGAGGTGGGTGCTGAGCAGGGCTTCGTTCTTGGCGGAGAGCTCACCGTGCTTCTTTTTGAAGGCCTCGTACTCCGCCCGGTAGCCAGGGGATGCGTAGCGCTCGCGCAGGGCCTCACACGCGCCCATGGCGGACCGCATGCGGTGATACGGAGAGAAGCGGTTGTAGGCATACCATGCCTCATCCCACAGGAAGACGATGTCAGGCTTGATGGCGAGCACCTCCTCCATGAAGCGCTGCACATTGTAGACGTGCCCGTCAAAGGTGCAGTTCGTGAGGAGCAGCATGCGCACGCGGTCGAGCCGTCCTTCGGCCTTCAGATCCAACAACGCCTTCTTGATGGTCTTCAGCGGAACAGCCCCGTACATGGAATACTCCGTCAGCGGATAGGCCTCCACATACAGCGGCTGGCCTCCACAGAGCACCAGTCCGTAGTGGTGGGACTTGTGGCAGTTCCGGTCCACCAGCACGATGTCTCCCGGCCTCACGATGGCTTGTACGGCTATCTTGTTTGAAGTGGAGGTGCCATTGGTTCCAAAGAAGAGCTTCTGGCAGCCAAAGGCCCGCGCTGCCTTTTCCTGGGCCACCTTGATATTGCCTGTCGGCTCCAGCAGCGAATCCAGGCCACCCGTGGTCGCGGAGGATTCAGCGAGGAAGATGTTCGCTCCATAGAAGTGGCCGAAGTCCCGGATCCAATGCGAGTTGAATACAGACTTGCCGCGGGCCACCGGCAGTGCATGAAAGGTGCCCACCGGGCGCCGGGCATAGTTCTTCAAGTTATTGAAGTAGGGCGTGTCATAGCGCTGGTTCACACCTTCCAGCAGCGCCAGATGGATCTCCATCAGATCCTCGATGCCGTAGAAGATGCGCCGGATGTTCCTGGCATCCAGACCGCTCGCCACTTTCTCCACCGCGCTATCCACCAGCAGGTAAACATCTAGCTCCGGTCTGATTTTGGCCACGGCGTGGGCGAGGGCCACCCCATAATTCTCGGGCTCAAGACTGCCCTGCTCAACTGACAGGTGCTGCTCCAGATAGCTGCGGAGCAGAGGCGCGTCGAACTGCGACTGGAACCGGAAGTTATCCTTGATCACCACCGCCTGGATATCCGCATTGAGCACCACGCCCACCACGCCCTCCTCAAAGCTGGGCACCGTGACCGCCTCATAGACGAAGGGATCCTCCGGACGACGGAGCTGGCGCAATTCAGCGCGGCCCTGGCGGATCTGCTCCGGCGTGGGATCATCGCTGACAATGAGCACCTCGAAATAGGGCTTGGTGAGATCCCCGCCCTCAAAGTAATCCTTCATCAGGCGATCATTGCCCTCAGCCTCACCATCCTCGCCCACTCTCCATGCATTTGCCGAGCGGCGGTAAGCGCCCGTGATGATGGCCTTGGCAATACGGCTTGCCAGACGGTGAAAGCCGGAATAGTCGCTCCGCTGGAGCGCACCCTTCAGCGCGCCCATCATGGTCTCGCCAGGATAGGCGTGAAAGTTTTCAAATATATCCAGAGCCGCCAGGAGTTCAGAAGCCTTCTTGAGAGACGCGGCATTGGTACCACTCGAAGCAGTCTGGACATTCAGGGCCTGCGCCGTGTGCGCCAGTTCCTGCCAGCGGTCGCAACGCGCCTCACCCGCGCTGAACATGCCGATGGAATAGCGGGAACCGGTCGTTCCAGTTTTTGTAGTAGAAGTTTGCATGGGTTTGGCGTGGGAATGGTGTATGGTCGGCTTCAATGGTATCCACTAGTGTTTGAGGAAACTCGGCAGATTTTGCGAAGGAGTGCGCGTCCTCCGGGCATTAGCATGGAAAATCCACAGGACCCGAAGCTGCTGTCGCGCAGGGTGAACTGGGATATGCCGTTCCCGAGGTGCTCATTCGCCCGCAGTATGCTGAGGGGGCAATCTTTCCGCCATCAGACCTTGGTCCTATTCAAGGATTTGACGGCTCACAAAGCGCCGCAACCAGCAGCCACTCCAGCTCTGCCATGCCCCCCTTTATTCACCTGAGCTTCCATATATAAGAAACAATGAAGTCTTGACACCGTTCTGGACATTAAGAAAATCCGATTCATGATCGTGTTGCGATCAACCTGCGCTTTACCCGTGCAAGCCCCCCTTCCAAACCGCGAACGCATAAAGACACAAGATGGAGCGGTGTACGTGGTCGATGACGACGGTCCCGTAAGGCGCAGTCTGGAGCGATTGGTGCGCTCCTGGGGCATGTCCGTGGAGTCCTTCCCTTCGGCCCAGGCATTTCTCCGCGGCCCGCACCACCCGGGACCCTCGTGCCTCGTGCTGGACCTGTGCATGCCCGGACTCGACGGCATTGCGCTTCAGGAGGCCCTTTCAGGAACCGATGCACAAATCGTCTTTCTCAGCGGACATGGGGATGTCCCCACCTGCGCCCATGCGATGAAGGCGGGCGCGGTGGACTTCCTGACCAAGCCGGTGGATGAAGAAAAGCTGAACGCCGCCGTGGTGGCCGCGCTCCAGCGTTCCGCCGCGACACGGGAGTCAGCGGTGGCACGCTCCGCAGCACGGAAACGCCGCGAGACGCTGACGCACCGCGAACTGGAGGTCATGCAACGTGTCATTGCCGGCATGCTGAACAAGCAGATTGCGGAAGACCTCGGGGTTGCCGAGAAGACGGTGAAGATTCACCGCGGAAGGGTCATGGAGAAGATGGGGGTGACCTCCGTGGCGAAGTTGGTGCGTATCGCTCAGGCGGCCGGGATCCTCCCTGTCACAGCCGAGATGCGTGCATGATGAGCTTGAGTGGACAACCCGATGCTGGTCTCCCTGCGACGGAAGACTCCCTGCGCGCATGGATGAAGGAAGCTACAGAGCTGAAG
>JAEYUU010000310.1 GCA_023429545.1 Verrucomicrobiota bacterium | reverse complement strand
AGCCCATCCAGGGCACGTCCTGCCATCATTTGCTGGAAGCGTGCCGCTTCCCGATCCGGCGCGGCGGCTAACTGCTCCTCCGTCAGCGGCAGGATCGGGTAGGCCCTACGAAAGTCAGGCACCAGTTCCGGCACGCCGGCATCACCCAGCAGTTCTTCAAAGAGCTGGCCGATCTCCACACGGGAAGCTAGATCCGGGGTGAACGGCTCGGCTTCGATGACGGGCTCCAGGGGGGCCTCCGCCCTGAGTGGATGGGCAGGCTGCCCATGGGGCTGCCATGCGAGGAAGCGCCCCTGGCTTCCGGAAAGTTGTGCATAGGCCGGTGCCGCAGCATCCTCGCCGCGGAATTCGCCGAACTGCCACTGCCGTGTCAGCATCCAGAGTGGATCCCGGATCCGCGCGGAGAGCGCGGGACCGAGAGTCGCGGATCGGGGTCGGACTTCCAGACGGTTCCAGTAGGTGATGGATCGCATGAGGGTGTATCAGAGCAAGCTACAGAGTGACCTCGAACGCGCGCTGCAGGATGGGACGCAGATCCGTGGAGACGGTATCCTTGGCTGGGTTGGAAGCCAGATAGATGGCGGGCAGAAGCTGGCCCAGCGGGAGGAGCTCTCCATCGACGGCGCGCATCTTCGCCAGGTCCAGGGTTTCATTGAGGATGTCCAGAAGGGTGGCCTGATCCCACTGCGCTGCGTCGGTGGGTGGCACAGCAATGAGGATGGCCTGCGCCGCTTCTGCGCCGGGATCGTCATAGTGGAATGCCACTGCGGTATCCTCGGTACGGTTAGGGATGATCTCGTTCCATTCATCCAGCAGCAGTCCCACCCACGGCTCGGAGGTGGCAGCCGTCACCGCGTGATGAAGCACCAGCGAGAGACAACCCGAGGGGGGGCGCTCCTCCTCCGTTGGAAACGCGAGCCCTACCCAGCGAGCATTGGCAGCATGCGGCAATTGTGCTGCGGTGAGTGAAAGTGGCGGACGATTCAAGGCGCCTGTCATGATCGAGAGCTGCCTCCATGGTGTGAGCGCTGTGCGCACGCGGGAGACCTGCTGCATCCATTTGGTGACGGCACTGGCATCCCCCACCAGCGCAGGACCATGATTCAAAGCGAGTGCAAGTTCCTCCTGATTGACACAGCGAAAGCGCGGAAGGAAAACAAACTCACGACCGAACACGGCGCGCACCTTCTCCACAGCACCGGAGGCTGCGCTCAGGGCCGTTACCCGCCGATTTAGTTCCGCCATTACCGGGAGGGCCTGGTTCATTAATGCATTTTGTTGCTCCGTCTCTCCAGCGAGTGGTGCGCCTGGGAAAGCATCCGGGACACCTAGGTGAGCTGCGGCACGCAGTGCTCCGCTCAGCGTTGCGATATTCACAGGTGAGGACTGGATAGCCGCTTGCAGCGTGGCCTTCGCATCCGTCAGTGCTGCTTCGGCAAGACCGGCACGCTCTTCGGCCTCTGCAGACAGAAGGTCTGCGCGATCAGCGTCCTCCATGTCACTGGAGGGCAGGAGGTCCTTGGGCTCAAGTGCGCGGCTGCCACCCAGAAGCACATTGAGGCCGCGTGCCAGTTCCAGCACATCTGGAAAGGTGCGAATGACATTGCGATTCCACGTCGCATCTGCGGCATATTGAATCTCCACGCTCGTAGCGAATTCAGGAGCCAGAGATGCGATGCGCTTGTCGAGTTCCGAAGCTGCTGGCTGGCCCTCGCGACTCCCAGCTAGCGCCAGGATGTCGAGCGGCCTCAAAGCAAGATCCTGTAGAGACACTTCACGAACGATGCGCTGGTGCGCAGCATCCACGAAACTCAAGCGGCAGCGGACGTTCGTGGGATTGCCCATCAGCGAACCCACCCACGCGTCCAGATACGGCTCCACTGCTGCACGCGGGGTCACGGGCACTGCAGCCCAGCCGTCGGCAGAACCCGCTTCTCCCCCGAGAACAACCGCCACACGATGGGTGAGCGACGTTCCTCCACGAGGTTGCAGCGTTATCTCTGGCTCTGGTGGCCGCAGTCCCTGCCCGATGGAGTCCAGCACCGCCGATGCCTTCTCAGTATTGCCACGGACAAGCTGGAAGACAGACTCGGAGGTCAGCAGATCCGTGACTGCATCCACGGCATCATCCAGCAGACGCAGTTCCGCTTCGATTGCGCCGCGATCATCGCCCGAAGCGGGCAGGCCATGCTGTCCCCAGTCAATGGCATTATCCTGCCATGCTTTGCGCAGCAGCAAACCGTCCACAACGTTGCGCGCCGCAATCGCATCCACCGCCTCATTCGAATCTCCACCCTTGTCCGCCACGAGCGGATGAAGCCGGCGGAAGGAATCGATGTACTTGCTGAGCCGCAAGGGACGATGTCCCTCATGAAGTCCACGCTCGAAGCGATAACCCAGAACAGCGCCAAGGGGCTGCCCCTGCCGCACCGCGTCCAGGAGTTCCAGCCCAGCGCGCACGCGCGCGGAGGAAAGATCCACCGCATAACGACCGCCGTCCTGACCGGACCGCGTGAGATACGCACTGCGCAAGACCGCTGCCGCCGCCGCATGGGTGGATGATGGTGCATGGATATAGCCACCGGTGCTGGCCGGTTCCACGCCTGGGCGTGTCGCATCCGGACGCAGATCCTCCACCCACCCGAACGCCCCCAGATGGCTGCCGAGTGGCTGGCGCTGGCGCATCTCCTCCAGCCTCTTGGCCGGTAGTGAGGAAATCCACGCGTCAAGCCGGTGCGAGCAGACATCCAGCGTCTCCGTGAAGAGGCGATCCAGCTCCGCAGTGGGCAGACCCTCCAGTTCGGCGAGCGCTGCGCGGAAGCTCCGGATGTCCTTGCTGGCTTCGTTGTTTCGATCGGTGGAAAGGAAGTCAGCGAGCGTAATATTTCCCGTCACGTTTGGGATCTTCATTTCAAGCCGATCCCACACGGAAGTGATGCGCTGTCCTCCCCTCACTTCACCCTGCATCTCAGGATCACTCCTGTCCAGACGGTCCAGGACATTGTTTTTGATCCCCACCTTCGTGGCGGTGTTCGCATAGAGACTGAGCGCCGCATGGCGCAGCAGTTGGTAAAGCAGCGCCGAGGGACGGATCGCATCCGGGGGGAACTGTTCCTGCCTCAGTTGCGCTACCCCTGCGGTGCGGATCCAGCGGATGTAGTTGAAGGGCTGCAGCGGTTCTGTTTCAGAAAGGGGAAGATTGGTGATAAACGGCGCACGCACGCGGTGCGCTTGATCGGCGAAGCTCATGCTGGCGAGACGTGGATTCCATTCTGGATGTCCCAATCGAGTCATGACTTCTTGCGCGATCGAAAGGCGCCGCGCCTGCCAAGCCGCAGCATTCATGTTTAGCGTCGTGAAGAGCTGGGCCTGCACCTGTGGTCCGAGCGTAGGACGTGCCTGCACCTCCCTCGTGCTCGCGTCCATGCCCAGCACAGCCACCAGATCATCATCAGGATTCCCCGTCGCTCCCACACGTGGCACACGCGGGACCTGCTCCATCCAGACAGTGCGAAGTTGCCGCAGCAAGGGCGCGAGCTGGGTCTCTACCGGCCCTGCGGTGGCAGAAGGTGCCCATCGGTTCAGCGAGCTGACCGTGAGTGTACCATAGGGGGTGGCTCCAGTGCGAAACGCCGGCAGGGAGCCGCGGCCCCTCACGTGAGCAGCGAAGTGACCTCGCGCCAGCCGCACAGCTTCATCCGTCAGGACAGGGTCCATCATCTGACCCAGGAAATAGCCCCACGTGGCTGGCCACAGCGCCTCATTCATGGCGTGGGCGTTCGGCTGCTCGCGCAGGTCGCTGCCCGAGCAATGACTCATGATATCTTCCGATACTCCAAGGGCCCGCGCCAGGAGGGTGCCATTGCTGGCGGGACCATTCAGCGACGCGCCGCGCTCCGCGGCGAAGCTGGTGGCGCCATCTTCATCCTCGAAAGGATATCCCGAAGGCGCCTCGGCCGAGTTGTTGGTGGGTGTGCCCTGCGGAACGATGGCCAGCCCCCGCGCATAATGATGCGCATCCAGAAGCTGGGACAACTGAGCACCCGCCTCCCCTGCCGTAAGCGAGGACTTCACCCCCATGACGATGAGCCGGTCAAAGCCCCTGGAGGCTTCCACGGCTCTGATGGGCAGGGTCACAGCCATGCCTGCCTTCACCGCCTCCTCGTAGTCGATGGTCCACGCCAGTTCCTTCTCCACACGCAGGCCATCGCCGGAGACGTCCACAGTGTCATCCTCGTCGTCTTCACGAATGACAGGACTCAAGGTGAGCGCCAGCGGTTCCTGAATGCGAAGTCCCAGGGCTCGGTGCATCTCCCTGCGACCTCGATAGGCAACCACCAGCCAGCGGTCCGGCAGCACGCGGGCCTCCGCCGCACGGGTCCAACTGTGGGCGCGGATTTCCG
>JAEYUU010000259.1 GCA_023429545.1 Verrucomicrobiota bacterium | reverse complement strand
GCCATACTCCCACTCCGCCTCCGTGGGCAGCCGGTATTCCAAGCTCTCCGGCAGCCTGCCCGCCTTGGCTTCCTGTTCAGTCAGCCATTGGCAAAACGCCTTCATGTCGTTGTAGCTCACGCATACGACCGGATACACATCCTTGTTCGGGAATCGCCAGTTGGGATCACGCCAGCTCTTGCCCTTCATCGACTTCCATGGATGCACCACCTTGGTCGTGAGGTGATAGCCGTCCCATTCGGGATCGAACACCTGAGTCTCTCCGCTAGGCCTTTCGGCATCAGTCACATAGCCGGACTCTTCCACGAAACGCCGGAACTGGCCCACGCTCACCTCCGTGCGGCCCATCCAGAACCCGTTCTTCACACGCGTCAATCGCGGTCGCTCACCCTCGAACGACTCGCGCGTCGTCCCCGGCTGCGCGCCGCCTTCGATTCCCGTGGCCCACTGCTTCTCCTCCGGCGTGCTGCCCATCATGAATTCGCCGGGCGGGATGAAGATGACCTCCAGAGTCACGCCACTTCCGAGGTCCACTTGCTTCGCCTCTCCCTTGGAAGGTTCGGCTGCGTGCTGCGCACCGACGGACAAGAAGAGACTGCAAACGGCAATTGTGATCGTTGGAGTGAAGCGGGGGCGGCGATTCGGTTTCATGGGAAGGGCTCTTGAGCGTTTAGTTCTCAAATTTTCACCACCTGGCCCGTGCGGGCGGACTCTTCGGCGGCGAGGCAGGCGCGCACAGCCTCGCGCGATTCCTCGGGCGTGATGACGGTGGGCTTCTTCCCTGTGGCGACGCAGTTCACGAAGTAGGCGAGTTCATCGCGCAAGGCGCCGCGAAGCTGGCCGTGGATGGTGGGCCAGTAGGTCGTGTCCGGGCAGCGTGCGCCTTTGCTGTCCACGATCATGAGGTTCGGATGCGTGTCGTGAATGGAGATGGAGCCTTCCGTGCCGACGATCTCGAGACGCTCGTCGATCTGAAATGGCGTGGTGTCCGGCAGGCACCAGACGGACTCGAGAATGCACGACGCCCCGTTCTCCAGCCGGTACATGACCTGGCCGAGATCCGGATGCGCGTGCTGACGAAACTGGACCGTCTGCGCATACGCCGAGACTGCGCGCGAGCCGCTGAACCAGAACATCAAGTCAGTGTCATGAACGCAGTCGCCGATGATGGGGCCGATCTTGTCGAGCACGGTCGCGCCCACCCACGCGGGCAGATTCCGCCGCGCATACATGGAAATGATGCGGCCAATTTTTCCTGCCTCGATCTCCTGCTTCGCCGTCGCATAGCGTGGATTGAAACGACAGATGTGCCCGGTCATGAAGAAGCTCTCCGCTGCATTCGCGGCCTTCACGATCGCATCACAATCCGCCACCGTGGAAGCCATGGGCTTCTCCAGAAAGACATGCTTGCCCGCCTGCAGGGCCGCGACGGTGGGCGCGGCGTGCTGGTCCCACATCGTCGTGATGCTCACGGACTCCACTTCCGGATCCGCCAGCATCTCGTCATAGTTCGTGAAGGTCTTCTCCACGCCGAATTTCTTCGCAACGTCGCTGAGACGTTCGGGATTGCGGGTGCAGATGGCGTGGATCTCCACATTGGGAATGGCGGCGAGTGCTTCGCAGTGCTTTTCGCCAAACCAGCCAAGGCCGAGCACGCTGTGTTTGATCTTCTTCATGGAGTTGTGCTTGTGTTTTGAAAGCGGGTTGGTTGCGCGGAAGAAACGATTTGCGAGCAGAACTCTGGCATCCCCTGGGTGCCGGCATGGAAATGGTAGATGGAGCCGTCCGCGGTGTCGCCGCCGGGCACTCCGCCTGCGGTGGTGATGAACAGTTCATCCCTGGCGGGGCCGCCGAAACAGAGCGAGGAAACCTTGGCCACCGGCAAAGGAAACCTCCTGAGCACCCGCCCATCCGGCGCATGCTGGACAATGGCGAACCCGTCCCAGCGCGCGGACCACACATTGCCGAGGACGTCCACGGCCAGACCATCTGGAATGCCTTCCTCGGCCGTGGCTTGGTAGAAAGTGCGTTCCGAGCTCAAGGCGCCACTCGCCCGATCATAGTCGTAGGCAAATATCCGGCGCCGTGTGGAGCAGGTCCAATAGAAGGTCCTGAGGTCCGGGGAAAAACCCATGCCATTGGACACACCGGTGCCGCGAAAGAGCAGCGTCATGCCGCTATCACGCTCCACGCGATAGAGTCCTCCGCTGGTCTCGTTCCGGCCAATCGTTCCGGCGAAGACGCGCCCTTCGGGATCGGCGATCACATCGTTGAACCGCGCCGCGCCCTCATCATCAAACTCACGCACCACGGAGACGTCCCCGTCAGCGCGCAGCAACGCGATGTCATGCACGCGGAAGAGAAGTAAATTCCCGTCTCCCTGACGGGTGAAGCCGCCCACAGAGGGGCCGCGGTAGATGACTTCGTGCGGGCCGCCCGCCGGATGGAAGCGGTGGATCTTGCCGCCGGTGATGTCCGTCCAGCACATAGAACCGTCCACGGCGTTCCACAGCGGGTTCTCACCGAGTTCGCAATGTTCGTTGATGAGCGCAGTGATCATGCGGGGGTGACCGGTCCGTCTTGTGCGGCAAAGGCGCGCAGGTCCGGGCCGCTGGTGACGACCCGGAGCGTCAGTTGATAGTTTCTCGTCTCTCCGGGTTCGAGGAACTGCCTGGCGAGTTTGTGCTTGTCGCGCGCGCTGCCAAGCAGGGAGCCGGAGAATGGCTCGATCCCGCTGACGTAGGTGCCGCGGGGGCCGTAGTGCTGCCAGTTCGCCATGCGAGGCAGCGATTTCCTGGGATAGCTGATTTCCAGGCCGAGCTTGAGCCTGTCATTGATCAAACCAATGCGGACCCGGCCATCACGCCCGGCTTCTGTCTCGACGACCAGGCCACGCTCGTTCATGCCGGTGTGCTCCGCCATCGGGAGCGGCACACGCTTCAGCCTCTTCATGCCCGCTGCCGCCAGTGGCTGCACGATGTCCTGCCCCTCCGGCGGTGGAACAACCCAATAAACCGCCTTTCCCCGATAGATGAACCGCGCGCCTTCATCGAGCAGCGGCCAGCCGAGATTGCAATGATAGAGCCAGTGATGTGGCACGCGTGAGTCGCCGCGATTGGTCACCGCGTCCTCGATTTGAATCTCCGGCACGCCGAGCGTGCAGCGGATCGTCCGGCGAATCTCATACACGGGGCCGAATGCGCGCGACTCGCGCGTGACAAGGCCCAGCAACATTTCAAGCCGCCCGCGGTGCGGATCGGGATTGCGCACGACCTCGACGCATGAGGGCTGGTTCGAATAACGGCCATGCAGGGATGTCTTCACGCCATCCTCTTCGCGTGGGCCACCCACATATTCCGGGCCACAGGTGGTCACCAGGCCGCCCGCCCATCCGCGCACCCAATCGAGTCCAGAATGATACGCATGATTTGGCTGCAGCAACCCGTTCGGCGCGAGCCAGGCGAGCGCGTGCTGATTGTAGC
Organism: Verrucomicrobiota bacterium; assembly: GCA_023429545.1. Lineage (GTDB taxonomy): Bacteria > Verrucomicrobiota > Verrucomicrobiia > Verrucomicrobiales > Verrucomicrobiaceae > Roseimicrobium. The sequence continues at coordinate 79 of JAEYUU010000259.1, read as the reverse complement.
TCGCGTCCACGATGTCGCCGCCGCGATCCAGCGCGACGGTGAATCGCAGGCCTGCGCCCGTGTCGAACAACGCCACGCG
>JAEYUU010000241.1 GCA_023429545.1 Verrucomicrobiota bacterium | reverse complement strand
ATTTTTAACAGACCGGAGAGGCAACGGCCCATCAGTACCCACCCAATCTCACTAACATCATGAAAACTTATCTCATCCAATCAGGCAGCCTTGTGATGACAGTGGCGGCACTCTTCTCTCTCAGCGCGTGCGTCGGAGCAGTCGACAGGACAGAGGACCGCGTGGATCGCCGTGAAGACAGATATGACCGCCGCGTTTATACAGGACCCGGTGATCGTGCTGAGGACTACTGGGACAAGCGCGAGGGCGTGAATGACAAGTTCCGGGGAAGGCGCGGCCTGCGCTACTAGCGGTAGCAGCCGGACTTAAGCGCAGCACCCCTGAACGGTCACACACACTCTAAAGAAGAGGCCGCAACGCGCTGGCGGCCTCTTCCATCCATCCACATATCAGCTATGAAACTCAAGGATATCGTCGATAAGGCGCATAAGTTCTCGAAACCCTTCCGGGTAGAGGACGGAAGCAAGTTCCGCCTCAAGGATTTTGACCCGGGCGATACCGGGAAGCTCACTTCCGAGAACAAGCCGCAGGCAAAGCAGGCCTTGCAGACGGGGGTGGCGGCGCTGGCGGAGCTTCAGGAGATGCTGTACGCCCAGGACCGCTGGGGGGTGCTCCTCATCTTCCAGGCCATGGACGCCGCCGGGAAAGACGGAGCGATCAAGCATGTGATGAGCGGAGTAAATCCCCAGGGATGCCAGGTGGCCTCCTTCAAGGCTCCGTCTTCGGAGGACCTGGATCACGATTATCTGTGGCGCTGTCAGAAGCACCTTCCGGAAAGAGGCAGGATTGGCATCTTCAATCGCAGCTACTATGAGGAAACTCTGGTCGTGCGGGTGCACAATGAACTGCTGGCCAAGCAGAAGGTGCCCGACCAGATGCTGGGCAAGGATCTGTGGGAAAGACGCTTCAGGGACATCCGGTCATTCGAGCGCTACCTTACCAACAACGGAATCATCGTGAGGAAGTTTTTCCTTCACGTTTCACGGGATGAACAGAAGAAGCGCTTTCTGGAGCGCATCGACAATCCCGAGAAGAACTGGAAGTTCTCCGCCAGCGATGCCGCGGAACGCAAACACTGGAAGGACTACATGACGGCGTACGAGGAGACCATCCGCGAGACCGCCACCAAGGAGTCACCATGGTACGTCGTTCCGGCAAACAACAAATGGTTCACCCGGGTGATTGTCGCGGCGGCAGTGATCGATGCCCTCTCCTCGCTTGGATTGCACTTCCCCAAGGTGGACAAGGAAAAGCTCAAGGAACTTGCCGCGACCAAGAAGGAACTGCTCGCCGAGAAATGAGTGCCGGGCTCCGTTGCAGTCGCTTACCGCAGGTCGCGACTGCAGGACTGCGACCTCCGCCTTGCCTGCTGATTCCGTGAATATTTTTGCAGCCAGTGAGTGCCACCACACGCCTGCTCGATCCGATTGACCGGAACTCCGAGGTTCTATTCGGTCTGATCATGGCGTTGTCCTTCACCTGCTCCATCAGTGCCGCGGGGGCGGGGCGCGAGGATGTCCGTGAACTGTTGGTCGGGGCCATCGGTTGCAACATCGCCTGGGGCTTGATCGATGCGATCATCTTCCTTCTCGTCAGCATCACGGAGCGTGCCCGTGGCATTTCCATGCTCCGTGAGATCCGCAGGGCTCCAGGATCCGAGAGTTCGCGCGCCATCATTGAGTCCTCGCTTCCGCCCGTGATCGCCCATGCGCTCACCGGCGGGGACTATGACCGGATCCGCGAGCATCTTCGTCAGATGTCGGAACCTCCTGCCCGGCCACGCCTGCGCAAGGCGGACTGGCTGGCGGCGCTTGGCGTCTTTCTCCTCGTGTTCCTCGCCACCTTTCCCGTGGTCATCCCCTTTATGGTGATGAGCGACACTTTTGCCGCCATGCGTGTTTCCAATGCTGTGGCCCTGGTCATGCTGTTCATGGCCGGGTATTCCTTCGGAAGGCATGCGCAGTATCGCCCATGGCGCATGGGGCTTATCATGATGCTTGTCGGCAGCGTGCTGGTGGGCATTACCATCGCACTGGGAGGGTGATGATACGATGAAGACCCGCTTCATGCTGCCGGCCCTGATGCTTGTGCTCGGGGCCCAGCTTTCCAGCCAGCCTGCAATGGCAGGCGCGGCATCACCATCTTCGTCCGCTATTGAAGTGGAAAGCACCACGCCGGAGTGGGCCTTCTCGGCTCTCCTTTCTGGGTACTCGGTGCCGGAGGATCACGACTACCTGTCCCCGTTGTTCGCTGCGGATAGAGGCTGGCTTCACCTTGAGGGGCGCTACAACTACGAGGCCCTGGACTCGGGCTCGCTGTGGCTGGGCCGCAATTTCAGCTTTGGCGAGCGGTGGACACTGGACTGCACGCCCATGGTCGGGTTCGTGTTTGGTGAGTCCCGTGGCATCGCTCCGGGGTGGAGGCTCGCCTTGGGGCGCGGGGCTTTCGAGTTCACCAGCGAAGCAGAGTTCATGTTCGACTCACGGGGTTCGTCCGAAAGCTTTTTCTATGCATGGTCAGAGATGACCTGGTCGTTCACCGAGTCATTCTGGGCAGGGCTGGCGCTGCAGAGGACCCGCGTTCGCGAGTCAGGCCTCGAAATCCAGCGCGGATTTCTTGTCGGCGTCACCGTGCGCGGGGTTGATCTGACGGCGTACGTGTTCAACTGGGGCTGGGAGGAGCCAACCCTCGTCTTCTCGGTGGGCATGGAGTTCTGACGGAGATTCACCGCCTTTTGCATCCATGAATTCCAGTCTGGTCTCCTCCATCCTCCCCTCAGTCCGCTGGCTTCGGGAGTACCGGCGCGTATGGCTGCGGAGTGATGTCATGGCAGGCATCACGCTTGCCGCCTATCTCCTGCCGGCGGGTATTGGGGATGCCTCCCTCGCCAATCTGCCACCAGAGGCCGGTCTGTATGCATGCCTTTTCTCCGGCCTGGTTTTCTGGGCCTTTTGCAGCTCGCGGCATACGGCAGTCACGGTGACCTCGGCGATCTCGCTCCTGATCGGTGCTTCGCTGGCACCGCTCGCGGGCGGTGATCCTGCACGTTTTTCAGCACTTGCTGCCTGCACGGCGCTGCTTGTCGGTGGCATGGCATTTGTAGGATGGATGCTGAAGGCGGGTGCAGTCGTGCATTTCATCTCGGAGCCTGTCATGATTGGATTCAAATCCGGCCTCGCTCTTTTCCTCGCCTCCACGCAGCTTCCCAAGCTGTGCGGCTTCAAGGGTAGCCATGGAGATTTCTGGGAACGATCCGGTCATTTCTTTTCTCATCTGGGGCAGACGAATGGGGCCGCATTGATCATCGGGCTGATTGCGCTGGCGGCCCTCGTACTGGGCAAGATTTTTCTCAAGAACAAGCCGGTCGCGCTTTTCGTGGTGATTGGGGGCATCTGCGCGGCGTCCCTTCTGGGACTTGAGTCACGTGGCGTATCCATGCTCGGCACCGTGCCGGAGGGGTTGCCGGCGCTGGGGCTGCCGGCGGTCCACTGGAGGGACCTCAATGAACTGCTGCCCCTGGCACTTGCCTGCTTCCTCCTGGGAGCCGTGGAGAGCGCGGCGATTGGACGGATGTTCTGCGCCAAACACGGAGGCCGCTTCGATGGCAACCAGGAGTTGCTGGCACTCGCTGCGGGGAACCTGGCCGCCGGACTCGGCCGTTCCTTCCCGGTGAGCGGCGGCATGTCCCAGTCTCTCGTCAATGAAAGCGCCGGTGCGCGCACTCCGCTCTCGGGCTTCTTTGCGGCACTTATCATTCTGTTGATCACCGTGTTCCTCTCCGGACTGCTGCATAATCTTCCCCAGCCCGTGCTGGCGGCCGTGGTGCTCGTGGCCGTGGCAGGATTGTTCAAGCTGGAGGCACTCGTGCGTCTGTGGAGCCATTACCGTACCGAGTTCGTGGTCGCCATGGCAGCCCTGGTAGGGGTGCTCGGCTCAGGCCTGCTTCGCGGGGTGTTGATTGGGGCGATCATTTCGATTGTCCAGCTTCTCCGCCGGGCTTCCCACCCCCTGGTGGCCTTCCTCGGGCGCATTCCAGGCACGAACCGTTTCTCGGACCTCGCCCGCCATGCGGACAATGAGGTCATCCCCGGCATCCTGCTCTGCCGCCCTGAGTCAGGGCTCATGTACTTCAATGTCGATCACGTTCGGGACACGATTGTGAACAAGGCGGCCACCATGTCACCAGCGCCCAGTCTCGTGGTGCTGGATCTCTCCGCGGCACCGCACGTCGATATGCAGGCGGCCCAGACCCTCATGTCGCTGCATGGAGACATCGCGGCCATGGGCAGCCAGTTTCAGATCGTGGAGGCCCGGGCGTCTGTTCGCGACACCCTTCGTCTGGAAGGGCTGGAGGATCGAGTTGGCCGGATAAACCGGTTCACTTCGGTCGCGGATGTCGTGGAACAGTTCATCACGCAACCTTCGAAAACCTCCACCGCGCCCTTGTCCCCAGGGAATCCGGATACTCACCCCAAACATTAGAAATCATGGCTACCATCACCAACAACTATCAGCAGTGCGAACTGCTCAATCTCGCCTACAGCCCGGGAGGGCGCGGTCCTTTCATCGTGCGACAGGAAGGGAGCCCTCCGGGCAGCATGACCTTCCAGCAGGACCGTTTTCTTCTACGGAAAGATGGCGTCTGGGTCTTCAATCTCGCTGTCTTCGCGCTTTCGGAAAAGGACCAGGAGCAGTTTCTGTTCGCCACCACCGCGGAAGCCTTGAGTCTGCTGGACACGCTGTCTGGTGATCCCGTGGTGGAGGCTGGCCTTCCCGCTGGAATGTCCCGGGAGCAATTGATGGCCGCCGCACAAACTGCCATCACCGGTCTTTGGGCTCGCATTCGTGATGCCAAGTCCGCCAGCACAACGGCCTGAGCCTTCGGCTTCCCGTTGTCAGGTCGCGTAGCCGGGTCCACTGGCCCCGGCTCAATGGGATGTTATCTCCCGGTAGAGCCATGTCCGCGCATAGGTCCAGTCTCGTTTCGCTGTCGGCGCCGAGATGCCGAGCACTTCGGCGGCCTCGCCGATGGTGAGGCCGGCGAAGTAGCGCAGCTTCACGAGTTCAGCTTTGCGCGCGTCGTGCGCGGCAAGGGCATCGAGCGCTTCATGCACGGCGAGTAGTTCGTCCTCGTTCACGCTGGGGGCGGCAAAAGTGAGCCAGCCACAGACCTCCGCACGCAGGGAAACCCGCCTACCTCATGCCGTTCACCCATTCCCTGAGAGCCTCCAAGCTCCAAAAATTCAGGACCCGCGCAGGCGGGATCCGGGCTTTCAGGATGGCTGCCAGGGAGAGCGTGATGTACTCCAGTTGCTCCGGGCGGTGAGCATCACTGCCCAAGGAAATGAGGGTTCCTTCCTTTCGGGCCATTTCCAGTAGACTCTGGCGCAGGTCCTGTCGCTCGGCGTAGCCATCCACCTCCACGGCCTTTCCCAGTTTCGCTGCCTCGGCAAAGACCCGTGGCCAATCCGCGTCCAGACCCACGCGTTTGTTCCACC
>JAEYUU010000166.1 GCA_023429545.1 Verrucomicrobiota bacterium | reverse complement strand
GCATCGAGCTGGCCGTCGCGCTGGCGCTCGATCAGGTGGCGCTGGTTGAGTTCCAGCAGAAGGTCAAGCTGACGGCGCTGCTGCTTCAAATCAAGTGAGGTGTTGCGCACAAACTCCACGAGCTTGTCCACCTCGAGATTTTCCGAATCGACATACGTACCCTGATATACGCTGGGAAGGAACGCAGCCTGCCAGTTCTTGGAGCGGCGCACCGGCATGCCGCTGGGGCACATCACGATGTAGCCAGGCAGGTTCTGGTTCTCAGAGCCGAGGCCGTACGTGATCCACGAGCCCATGCTCGGGCGGTTGAGCCGGCCATCACCGCAGTTCAGGAGACCCAGAGAAGGCTCGTGATTAGGCACGTCCGCATGCATGGAACGGATGACGCACATGTCATCGGCATGCTGCGCCGTGTTCGCAAAAAGCTCACTCACCTCGAGTCCGCACTGGCCGTACTTCTGGAACTTGAACGGCGACTTGAAACCCGCACCCGTGGGACGCTCCGTCTTGAGCGTGTTGGGCAGGATCTTCCCATCGAACTTCGTCAGCATGGGCTTCGGATCGAAGGTGTCCACATGGGAAGGTCCGCCGTTCATGAAGAGATGCACCACGCGCTTTGCCTTGGGCGCGAAATGCGGCGTCCGCACACCAAATGGATCCTGCACAGCCGCCGCAGCAGCCTGCGCGCCGGATTCATGCATCAGCTTGCCCAGCGCCATCGAGCCAAAGCCCATGCCTATGCGGGATAGCAGTCCTCTTCTGGTAAGGAATTGATGTTCAAGATTGGGGGCGTGGTGGGACATGGGGGGATTAGCTTAGTCAACGAACTGGAACTCATTGCTCATCAGAAGCACCTGCACGAGCTGCGAGAGGGGGTTCTGTGGGCGCGGGCGCTTGGGCGGCCAGTGGCTGGCGTCGTTGAAGTCATCGTCTGATTTGGTCAGTAGCACCGCTTTTCCGGTGGCTGCATCAAGGCCATAGATGGCCGGGCGCCAGTCGAAGCCATCACTGTTGGTGTCTCCGTTTTCCGCATCCACCACGAAGTCGAGTGTCTCACCGCGCTTCACGGTCAGATTGGGAATCTCCATGACCTTCTCCGTCTTGGGGGCGACCAGATCATTGAGAAGGATACCCTGCTCGCTCGAGATGATCAGACCGCGGATTCCATTTCCATTCGGATTGTCACGATCCAGTCGTCCAGAGACTCGGATGGCGCCATCGAAAGGTGACGTCCACCGGAGAACCGCTGCGTGCTTGCTACCCGGATGACCGCCGCCATCCGCCCAGTGGGTATAGCTCCACTGCTTGTCCGGCATATCCTTGCTCATGCCCCACCAGCGCCGGTTCTTGGCACCGTTGTAGGTGGTGAAAGGAATGAACTCATAGCCGGTGATCTTGCCCGCGGCATCACGCTGCGCTGTGCCCGCTCCGTACTTCCAAAGGAAGGGCGGCTTGTCCTGCAGATCCCGCGCGTCATTGATGAACCGCTGGGCCAATTCCACCTCATCCGGCTTTGGATCACGCAGAAGCACCTGCCGGTACAGCGCTGTGATGGACTGCGAGTCCACCGTGCTGCCTTCCTGAGGCAAATTCGTTGCCAGCTTGCTGGACTGGTCCCGCATGAAGGGTGAGTTCATGAGGAACAGCGCCTGCTGGGGCACGGTCGTGTTGTACCGCTGCGGGCTGTGCGTGTCCGGATTGGCAAAGTCGAACATCGCCGGCACCGTCGCCTGATTGTAGCGGTCCACGAGTAGATACAGGCTGCGGCGGGAGTTCACATCACCCGCATTGAGCGCCACGGGACGCCCACCCATGCTGGCGGCATTCAGCGTGCCGGTCACCCCGATCATGGCATCGCGCATGGCCTCGTAGTCCAGGCGCTGCCGGTTCATGCGGCTCAGCAGGGTATTGTCCGCATCCTTGAGATCCTTCTCCGGCGTGGACACGGCACTCTGATGCCAGGTGCGCGAGTTCAGGATCACGCGGTGGAGGTTCTTCATGCTCCAGCCCTGCTCCATGAAGGTGGCGGAGAGCCAGTTCAGCAGGTCGAGCTGCGCGGGCGCAGGCGTCTGCACACCGAAGTCGCTGGTCTGGCTCACGAGCGGTGTGCCAAAGTGCTGCAGCCACACGCGATTCACCAAAACACGAGGGGTCAGCGGATTGTCGCGTCTGGCGATGGCATTGGCCAGTTCCAGACGCCCGCTGCCATCGGTGAACTTCTGCCCGCCGAGGAAGGTGAGGAACGCGCGCGGCGCCACCTCTCCCGGACGTCCCTGATTGCCACGGATGAAGATGCGCACATCTCCCGGCTTCTCCTTGTCATTCATCACCATGGCGCGCGGCGGTGCGCCCGGGGAGTTCAGCTCGATTTTTTTGAGCTCGTTGCGGAAGCGGGTCATCGTCTCCGTGTCCTTCCGGGTGAAGAACTGGTCCACCTGATCCACCGGCACCGCCATGGGGGACTGCGGCTCCAGGAGCACGCCGCGCACCGCCTGCCAGTCCGCATTGTCCGGCTCCTTGCCTGTGAGGCAGGTTACAAACACGTCGGCATACAGGCCCAGCACATCATCCATCGACTTGGGCGCGGGACGCTTCGCGAGTTCGTTGCGGATGACCGCGTTCGTGGGGCTGCCATCCTTGGTGAGCCTGTCCTTCAATCCGGCGGAGGCCTGCTCGAAGCCAGCCTGCGGCAGCGCGGCAAATTCTTTCCAAGCCACCATCACGGGATTGGGCTTGGATGTGGCCGTGTGGCGCTTCACAAATTCACGCCAGCGCGATGCCACTCGATCCCGCAGCTTGAGCTGGCCTGCCTTGCCACGGAAAACTTCCCCGTTGATGTCTTCCTTTATCGCCTGCTGGGCAAAGGCGAGATATTCACGCATCCGATCCGCCTTGCGCATGTCTTCGAAGACCTCCTTGCGGAACACATTCATCTTGTCCTCGACCTTCGACACCTCACCACGATACGCGGCATACTCCACCTCACTGGAGGCCTTCCCAATTACAGGGAGATCCTCGGGAATCTCGCTGCTGGTGAAGACGCCGTAGAGTGCGTAATAATCCTTCGTGGGGATGGGGTCGAACTTGTGATCGTGACAGCGCGCGCAGGTGACGGTGAGTCCGAGCGTGCCGCGTGTGAGCACGTCAATGCGGTCGTCTGTCTGCAGGTCACGGTTGGAGATGAAGGTATCGCCCACCGTCAGGAAGCCGAGCGCGGCGAGGTTCTTGGAACTGCTCTCTGCCCCCGGCATGCGATCCGCCGCGATCTGGTGTTTCAGGAACTCATCATACGGCATGTCCGCGTTGAACGCGTTCACCACCCAGTCTCGGTACGTGAAGGCGTACGGGAACCTGTTGTCCTTGCCACCCACCTGGTAGCCTTCCGTGTCAGAGTAGCGGGCCACATCCAGCCAGTAGCGCGCCCAGCGCTCTCCATAGTGAGGCGAGTTCAGCAAGTCATCGATGAGCTTCGAAGGAGCGTCGGGCGAGGGATCCCTTACAAAGGCCTGAAGTTCCTCGTACGAAGGCGGCAACCCTGTCAGCGTGACGTAGAGGCGGCGACCCAAGGTCGCGCGCTCCGCAGCCGGAGCGAAGTCGAGTCCAGCCTTCTCCAGCTTGGCCCCCACGAATGCATCGACGGGATTTGCCGCCTTCAGTTTGGGGTTGGCAATCTTCGGCACGGGAGGCTTGGCCACCTTCTGGAAGGCCCAATGTGTCTCCCATGTGGCGTGGTGGTCACGCGCCGCCTCCTTGGGCCAGGGCGCACCCATCTTCACCCACTGCACCAGCGCATCGATTTCGTTCGCCGCAAGTTGCGGCTTCTTGGAGGGCATCGGCTCCGCCCCTGCGGCATGCCGGATGGCTTTGATGAGCACGCTGTTCTCGGGATCTCCGGGGATGATGACCTTCTTGTAATCCGTGCCCCGCAGGACTCCGGCGCGAGTGTTCAGCATCAGGCCGCTCTTGGCTTTGTGCCCCTCGTGGCAGGAGTAGCAATTCTCCGCCAGCACCGGGCGGACATGCTTCTCAAAAAACGTGATCTGCTCGGCGGAGAAAACCGGCTCAGCCTCAGGCTTTATTGACGCGGAATACAATGA
>JAEYUU010000157.1 GCA_023429545.1 Verrucomicrobiota bacterium | reverse complement strand
GTGGTGGAACCTCGGGCCCGCCCAGATCGCGACGCCAATGATTGAAAGACTCAGGCCGGCTTCGGACGACTTCGGGACTCAGCTCGGGTCTCGCGCGAAAGAATTGCATGCCGCATTCCTCCACGCGTTCGCGCAAGTAGGAGGGTCCCGCATAGCGCACGCGATGACCCCGGGTCACCAGGGCCTTGCCAAGTGCAAGGAATGGAAAATGGTCACCCAGTGTGCCCGTGGAAGCGATCGTCAAGGTGGCCATGACGCTCAGGGGTGAACAATCTCCACCTGAGGCAACCCCCAAGGCACGACGCCGAAGTCCCGGGCCATCCGCGCAAGGCCCTCGGTCTCCAAAAATCCGCGGTAGGGACGCGCCGGAAAACGAAGCCCGTCCCTGAACAAGGCCGCCTCCACCAGGAGCATCGTGCCGCCCACACCATCAAGCTCGACGCCCGGCTGGGCACGGAAGGCATCAAGGTACTGGCGGGTAGTTCCAGGAGGCGGCTGATAAATGCCATCATGCAGATGCTCCTCGCCATCGCCCTTCGCGGCATCGCGGAAGACGAAGGTGTTCAGATCGAATGAGGGTCCATGCTCCGCCGCGTGGACGCAGTGTGGTGTCACGATGCCATGTCCCGCCTCCAGCAAGCGGTGAATGACGTCCCCAGGCCAAGCCAGCACATCCACATCGATCCACAATATCCATGGCTCGTCTGCGAGCGCTTCGTCGATCAATTGGTTGCGCGCGTGCGCGAGGACGGATCGTCGCTGTCGTTGCATTTCTCGCGACCACCTTTCTCCTGACGGATGGAAGTCGAAGTCCCTGTGCAGCAGCCTGGTGCGGCGGAAGCGGGAGGCGTGCCTCGCAATCAGTTCCTGCGCGAGTGGCACGGTGGCATCGGTGCAATCGCTGGCCACCAGCGCGAGGCTCAGCTTCTCCGCCGGATAGTCCGTAGCTTCCAGATTACGGAAATAGTTTTCAAGAAAAGGCACCGCGTTCTTTATCGGCGTGGCTACGAGGACAAAAGGCAGGGATCCGGAGACGCACTCGGTGCCCTTGACGGTTGGTGTTGTTGCCCGTCCCTGCAACACCGCTGCCGGAGCACAGGCGGGCATCATTTCTTCCGTATGCTGAAGGCCGGGAAGGCCCAGCGCAGAAAGATACTCATGAACAGGTAGCGCGGGCTGCATGAGTTGGAGATGAACTCGACCCGCCCTGCCGGTGCGTCTCGCGGTCGCGGCCTTCCACAGGGAGTGCCAGTGTTCCTCGGAAAACGTATTTTCTCCGTGGCAGATGTAAGTGTACAACGCCGGAGCATCCAGCAGTGCAATCCTGCCGCGGGCCGCCAGGGCTTGTACAGGCGGTGTGTCCTCGCCCTGCCGGATCTCGGGATAGGCCGTAATGGTCCCCTTGCGCCACACGAGGGCGCACTCCCATACGCGACTCGATGACGTGGCGGTCCAGTCACGCGCGGGCCACCATAACTGCAGCCGTGCGAGACCGCAGGCATCCGCACCCGTGGCGAAGAGTGTGAGGACCTGGCGCTCCAGTCGCGTGGAAGCAGACAGATCGTCGTCGTCCCACTGGCAGAGGAAGTCTCCGCGCGCTTCCGCGAGAGCCCGGTTCCGCAGGGCTCCAAGAGTCAGGCCATCCGGAGGCACGGTGATCCATCGGATGCCGGGCTCTTCCTCGAGACCCCACCCAACAGGTACGGGTTGCCCGGAATCGTCAATCACCACCAGTTCGCGCCGTTCGTAAGTCTGGCGGCGGAACATTTCCACTGCGAGACGTGCCAGATGCCGCCGCTTTCCCGTGACCATGAGGCAGGAAACCAGCGGTTGATAGGCCGCGCGTGCTGCGTTTTTCCCGGCTCGCGGTTCATGGAGATGACCAGTCACCACGGGATCACCGACGCGCAGCAAGCTCAGCGACGTGTGCCCCGCCTTCTGCCGCCACCAGGTGCCATCCCAGTGGTGGACGGAGAAGACGTCATGATCGAACCAATGAGCAGATCCCGGCTTGCGTGCGGCGAGCCACTCGGTGTCCACATTGGCTGCGGCATACACCACCTCGGCAGGGACCAGCTCAGGCCGCCATGATTCTGCGGCGCAGGCATCCACCACCGCGGAAAGCATGAATGGACCCGTGGCCTCCAAGGCACCCGGGCGATGGCGCGTGCTCTGCATTTCCGCCAACACGTGTTCCCAAAAGGGATGTCCCGGCGCGGACGCCATCCAGGCATTCCCGATAATGCGCCTCATGCCGGCGGTTGTGGCCGGCATGGATTGCAGATGAATCTGTGGCTCCAGCGGCAGCAATAATTCCTTGCCCTCGATGAGTGGATCAACGGCGCGCAGGCACTCCATGTCCAGATCCGCGTATACGCCGCCGTAGTGCTGAAGCACCAGATACCTTGCGGCGTCTGCCCGCATGATGGGCGACGCATAGCCGTCGTACTGCTCAAGAAAACCCGGATGGTGCCGGGCGACGAAATCCCGCAGCGTCCCGTCTGTCCACAGGCGGATTTCCCAGCGCGGATGGTGCTGAATCCACGTTTGGCGAAGAGATTTCCAGCGTTCCGACATGGATTCGTCACGCCACATCTGATGAAGGACTTTCGGAATGGGCATGAAGTGGTGCTTGGTCCTGCTGCCACTAGCGAAGTGAATCGATGCGTTCAAGACAAAGTTCTCGTGACACGGCTAATGTTGGCCTGGGGAAAGAGGGTTCGCCCCTGAAGCGTAGTGTTGCGCCATGTCCGACCATTCAAAGCCTGCCGCCCGCCCCAGCCGCCGCCGCTTCCTGGCCACCACCGCCGGAGCTGCTTTTGGATTCCAGATTGTGCCCCGCCATGTGCTGGGAGGGCCTGGCTTTACGCCGCCGAGTGAGAAGCTCAACCTGGGCTGCATCGGCGTGGGTGGACAGGGTGGTGGTGACATCGCCGACATGGTCAGCACCGGGCTGGTGAACATCGTTGCTCTTTGCGATGTGGATCTGAATCAGGGTGGAGGCACCATCAAAAAGCACCCTGACGCGAAGCTCTACCGCGATTACCGCAAGCTGATTGAGGAGCGGAAGGACATTGACGCAGTGGTGGTGGCCACTCCGGATCATGTGCATGCACCCGCGAGCCTGCTGGCATTGCGCGCGGGCCGCCATGTTTACGTGGAGAAACCTTTGGCGCATTCCATCGGTGAAGCCAGACAGATGGCGAAGGTCGCCAGGGAAACAGGTCTCGTGACGCAGATGGGCAATCAGGGCCATGCCGGTGAGGGCTTGCGACTCACACGCGAGTGGATCCAGGCAGGGGTCATCGGCAAGGTGACCGAGGTGCATGTGTGGTCCGATCGACCGGGCAAGTTCTGGGATTCCCAGGGCAAGCCATTTCCCTCGGACAAGCCAGCGGTGCCCGCGGATCTCGACTGGGATCTGTGGCTCGGGCCGGTGGCGGCGCAGCGGTCTTACCATCCGGACTACTGCCCGCGCAAATGGCGCGGTTGGTGGGACTTCGGCTGCGGAGCGCTGGGGGATATGGCCGTGCACAATGCGGACCCCGCCTTTTACGCGCTCGATCTCGGCCAGCCAGACTGGGTGGAATCTGAGCATGCGCCGAATAACAACGAGTCCTTCCCCGAGTGGAGCATCATCACCTACCACTTCCCCGCGCGTGGCGATCAGCCGCCGGTGAAGATGGTGTGGTACGATGGTGGCAAGCTCCCGCCAAAACCACCCGGCATGGAAGCCGAGCGGACGTTGGGTGACAACGGCATCTATTTCGTGGGAGACAAGGGCGTGATCCTCGCGGGCGGCTGGTCCGGCACACCACGGCTCGTTCCCGAAGCGCGCATGAAGGAGTTTGTCATGCCTGCGAAAACGATTGAGCGCTGCACTGTGGGGCATCGCCGCGAGTGGATCGAAGCGTGCAAGGCGGGCAAGCCCAAAGCGGCGCACTCCGGCTTCCACTACTCCGCACCCTTCACGGAAGCGCTGCTGGTGGGTCTGCTGGCGGTTCGTTTCGGCAAGCGCATCGAATGGGATGCTGCAAACCTGAAGGCCACCAATTGCCCCGAGGCGGAGGCGATTGTGCACAAGGTGTACCGGCAGGGGTACGGCATTTAATTGAAAACGATGTGTCCGGCGGATCGCACAGTTCCGCCGGACCTCGCTTTATCCTGTTTTGGTTCACGCCGGTCCGTGCTAGGGGTGTCGCAGAGACCAACATGGAAGGCGGCATCCCCTCATCCGAAACCCATGCGCCGGTATGTCATCCCCGGCGCGGCACGTACTTCCATGCCGTCCCTTTGCTCGGCACAGGTATGGGTTTGGCAGCTATAGGCATCTGGCGCGTGCCGAATCCGACGGGTGCCTTGATCGTGGCGTCGCTCGGTGCATTCTACCTGCTCAGCGGGGCGCTGCTTTACAC
>JAEYUU010000155.1 GCA_023429545.1 Verrucomicrobiota bacterium | reverse complement strand
AGATGGAGCTGTTCATCACGGCGAGGATGTCCGTGCGGCCGACCTTCGCCTTGGCGATGGCTTCATTCAGGATGCTCAGGGGCAGTCCGGGAAGCTTCAGGTCCAGCTGGAAGCCGGTGACGCCGAGCTCGGTGCCGCAAAGCTTGAAGTCCATGTCTCCGAAGTGGTCTTCGCTGCCCAGGATGTCGAGCATCGTGAGGTAGCGGCTCATCTTGTCATTCTCGTCGAACTCGCTCACGAGACCCACGCTGATGCCAGCGACAGGGCGCTTGAGGGGCACACCGGCATCGAGCAGGGCCATGACGCCGGAGCAAACCGAGGCCATGGAGGTGGAGCCGTTGGACTCCATCACTTCGCTGGACACACGGATGGCGTACGGGAAGTCTTCCTGGGAGGGGACGACGGGCTCCACCGAGCGCTCGGCGAGGGCGCCGTGGCCGATTTCACGACGGTTCTGGCCACCGAAGCGACCGGTCTCACCCACGCTGAAGGGAGGGAAGTTGTAGTGCAGGATGAAGCGCTTCGTGCTTTCACCACCGGCGTAGGTGTCCAGATCCTGGGCTTCATCGAGGGGAGCCAGCGTGGCAAGCGCCAGCGCCTGGGTCTCGCCGCGGGCGAAGAGGGCGGAACCGTGCGAGCGGGGAATCAGGCCGACTTCACCGCTGATGTTGCGGAGTTGGTCGATCTGGCGGCCATCGCAGCGCGCATGCTTGTCCAGAATGCTGATGCGGAAGGCCTTCTTCTGCAGGTAGTCGAACGCCTGGCTGATTTCGAAGTTGCCTGCCTCAGGATACTTCGCCTTGATGGCGGCTTCCACTTCGTCACGCAGGGCGGCCACGGCCTTGCTGCGCTCGACCTTGCTGGGGCGGTAGAGGGCGCCTTCGATGCGGCTGCCTGCCACTTCGTAGGCGATTTCCAGAAGCTCATCCTTCACCAGCATGAGGTTCACCACGCGCTTCTCCTTGCCGGCGCGGGCAGCGAGCTGCTCCTGCGCGGCGACGAGCACCTGCACCTGCTCCTGCGCGAAGGCGAGGGCGGCGATGAAGTCGGCTTCGGGCATTTCATTGGCCGCGCCTTCAATCATGATGACGTCGGTCTTGTTGCCCACGTACACGAGGTCGAGGTCGCTCTTGGAGCGCTGGCTGTGGGTGGGGTTCACCACGAACTGGCCATTCACACGGCCCACGCGCACGGCGCCCACGGGGCCGGCGAAGGGAATGTCAGACACGCAAAGGGCGGCGGAGGCACCGTTGATCGCGAGGATGTCGGAGTCGTTTTCACCATCCGCGCTCAGAAGCAGAGCCACGACCTGGGTGTCATAGTAGTAGCCCTTCGGGAAGAGCGGGCGCAGCGGGCGGTCCGTCATGCGGCAGGTGAGGATTTCCTTTTCCGTGGGGCGGCCTTCGCGCTTGAAGTAGCCACCGGGGAATTTGCCGGCTGCGGCGGCCTTTTCCTTGTACTCCACGGAGAGGGGGAAGAAGTCCTGGCCTTCCTTCACCTTGGTGGCGGAGACGGCGGTGACGATGACGATGGTGTCCGCAAGACGGACGGTGACGGCGCCATCAGCGAGCTTCGCGAGTTTGCCGGTTTCGAAAACGATGTCGCCGCCGGGAAGGCTGGCGGTGATGTTATGGATGGACATGGGATGAACTTTCTGGATTCGATGTTGTCTTGTCTGTCAGTTGCTCCGGCGATCCGTGCTCACGCGTTCTTGCATGGGCGGTCGATTTGGCTTGGGTGGGAATGCCGGGGCGTGGGGGAGGCAGGCGTACATGGCCTGCTCCGTGGGGATCCGCACAGCATGGGCTGGCGGAAGTCCGGCGATGAGGTCAGCAGGCGGAATGCGATGCTGCCCTGGGCATGGGAATGCCCTGCCGGAGGTGGATCCTCACAAAGCGAGAAAGGCGGAACCCGTAAAAGTCCCGCCTTCCGGCAAAGCTAGCGGCGCAGCTTGAGCGCCTTGAGGATGGAAGTGTAACGCGGCTCCTCGGTACGCTTGAGGTAGTCGAGCAATTTGCGGCGGCGCGCGACCATCATGAGGAGACCGCGACGCGACGCATGATCCTTGGAGTGCGTGCCGAGATGCTCGGTAAGATGGTTGATGCGGTCAGTCAGGCGCACGATCTGCACGTCTGCACTTCCGGTGTCCTTCTCATGGATCTGGAAGGGCTTCGTATCGGTGGTTGCGGCTTGGCTCATTAGATGGTTTGAATTCCGCCAACCTGGCGGTCAGGTTTCCGTTTTTGTGGAGCCGGGAAAAAGCCACGGAATGCAGTATTTGCAAGAAGAAATTCAGTCCTGCGAAGGGAATTTGAGAAGGGCGGCGAGGTAGCAGGGGACAAGCGGCAAAGGATGGGCGAAGGGCTTGGTTTTGAACCGCTAAGGAGCGCTAACGGCAGGCAATCCAGAGAAGGGGGAGACTGCGGGAACTCAATAGCGCGTGGCAATGCTCCGCCCAAGATGCCCGAATATGAAGGAAGTCGGGTCTCCTGACCGGACAGCGTCCGGCG
>JAEYUU010000146.1 GCA_023429545.1 Verrucomicrobiota bacterium | reverse complement strand
GGTGTCTCCATTGCTGCCCAGCCCACGGCGCAAGGCGGCGGCGGTGAGCTGATCGCCGCCGGGCGCGCGGCCCAGGCCCAGATCGATGCGGCCTGGATAGAGCGACTCCAAGGTCCCAAACTGCTCCGCAATCACCAGCGGCGCGTGGTTCGGCAGCATGATGCCGCCTGATCCCACGCGGATGCGGGACGTGCCTCCCGCCACATGGCCGATGATGACAGCCGTAGCCGCGCTGGCCACGCCGGGAATGTTGTGGTGCTCCGCCAGCCAATAGCGATGATAGCCCCAGCGCTCCGCATGTTGGGCGAGATCCACCGTGTTGCGGAACGAGGACGCGGCATCACCCCCTTGGATGATGGGCGCCAGATCGAGAACGGAATAGAGAGGCATCTGTCATGAGGCGGGTTACGCTGTAAGGAGAAGCGCGCCGCATGAGGAAATACGGCCACCGGCCACGTCTGGGCGTACCCCTGTGTGACATCGGTGGTCCTCTCGGGGCCACGCTACTCCTGCTTTTCATGAGCCTCGACTTCCCCCACCTCTTCTCCCAATTCAAGCTTCGCGACGTGACGTTCCGCAACCGCATCGGCGTGTCGCCCATGTGCCAGTATTCCAGCGAGGATGGCTTCGCCAACGAATGGCATCTGGTTCATCTGGGAAGCCGCGCGGTGGGTGGTGCGGGCATGGTCATGAGCGAGGCGGCGGCAGTGCTGCCGGAGGGTCGGATCAGCCCGCAGGATCTCGGCATCTGGAAGGACGCACATGTGGATATGCTCCATCGCATCTTTCGTTTCGTGGAGAGTCACGGTGCTGTCCCCGCCCTGCAGCTCGCGCACGCGGGGCGCAAGGCCAGCACCGCACCGCCTTGGGACGGTGGTGAGCGTGTGACTGAGGATGAAGGCGGATGGAAGCCCATCTATGCACCCAGCCCGATTCCCTTCGAACCCCAGGACATCGTGCCCACGGAGCTCGATCTCGCAGGCATCCAGAGGGTGGTGCAGGCCTTCGCGGCGGCGGCGCAACGCTCCCTGGACGCTGGCGCCAAAGTCGTGGAAGTCCATGCGGCCCACGGATACCTGCTCCATGCATTCCTCTCCCCGCTGACAAATCTGCGGACGGATGGCTATGGTGGCTCCTTCGAGAATAGAACGCGGGCTCTGCTGGAAGTCGTGACGGCGGTGCGTGAGGTGTGGCCGGAGCGGCTGCCGCTGCTGGTCCGCATCTCCGCCACGGACTGGGTTCCAGGTGGATGGGATGGCGAACAATCTGTGGAGCTTGCACGGATGCTCAAGCCGATGGGCGTTGATATGATCGACTGCTCGTCCGGTGGCGCGGTGCCAGACGCAAAGATTCCGACCGCGCCGGGATATCAGGTGCCGTATGCGGAGCGTATTCGCCAGGAGACGGGCATGCCCACCGCAGCCGTGGGCTTGATCACGGGAGCGCGGCAGGCGGAAGAAGTCATCTTCACGGGCAGAGCCGACATGGTCTTCCTCGCGCGCCAGTTTCTGCGTGACCCGTACTGGCCATTGCATGCGGCACGCGAACTGGGCCACCATCTTCCCGCGCCCGTCCAATATCAGCGGGCCTTCTAACGCAATTAATTGCACCTGCACCTCTGGGGCGGAAGCTTGTGGCGCTAGTACCCCCGAAGCCATATGAAGGCAGTGGGGTCCAAGGACCGGGTCACCCATACCCAATCATGGGGAATGAACCGTAGCGACTTTGGCGCCATTTCGTGTCGATGCGAGGCGAAGAAGCCAGCCTCGAGCAAGTTGAAATATCAGCAATTTCAGAGGCTATCCGTCACGAATAACTCATTGATTTTTATGGAAAATTAAGCGAGCCATGATTATTAAGCCGACATTTAGGCTAGCAAGCCAGTCTTCCATCAAGCAATGCGAATTTCCCTCCTGTCCTCCTTCTCTGCATGAGGAATGAACTGCTCATTCTCATCGCGGAAGCCGTCACCGTGTACTTTCTGGTGCTGTGGGCGCACTCCCTGCGCGGGCGCATCGGGCTGGCGCATTTCTACGCGCTGATTGGCGGCCTTACGGCAGTGATGGTATGGGTCACGGATGCCGGGGTGCGTGTGGACGTGCCGGGCATCTCCTTCATGGTGGGCTCCACGGTTTTCTACACGGCGCTGCTGCTGGGTGTGTTCGTGGTGTATGTGTTCGACGGACCGCGCGCCACCCGCATTGCCATCTCCACCATCATCGGGCTGGGCATCATGGTACCCCTGGTGACGGCGGTGCTGCATATGCAGATCCAGATTTCAGACAGCACACGCGCAGCATATTTCCCGCCGCAAAGCCTCCGGATATACACAGCCTCCATCGTGGCGGCCTTTGCGGATTTGATCTTCCTGGCGATGGCGTGGGAGTTTCTCGGCAAGCCGCGGCTGAACATGCCCCTGTGGCTGAGATCTTTCCTCACGCTGCTGGGTGTGATGTGGCTGGATGTGGTGCTTTTCGCCACGGGGGCCTTCGCGGGCTCGCCGGGGTATTTCTCCATCATGGCCGGCACGTTCCTCACGCGGCTCGTGATCAGCGTGTGCGTATTTCCCTTCCTGTATTGGTACATCACCTGGCAGAATCGGATCCATGGCATGGAAATCGAAAACCGTCCGGTGCTGGCCATCCTGAAGGAGGTGACCGAGGTGCGGCTGGAACTGAGTCTCGCGCATCAGGAAATCCAGTATCGCAAGAAGGTGGAACGGGAGAAGGAGGAGCTCATCGACAGCCTGCAAGCCGCGCTGAATGAAGTGAAGCGCCTCCGCGGCATCCTGCCCACGTGCTCGTACTGCAAGAACATCCGCGACGAGCAGGGGAACTGGCACCAGCTCGAATACTACATCCAGAACCACAGCGAGGCGAAATTCAGCCACGGCATCTGCCCGGACTGCGCCAGGACGCATTTCCCGGAAGCCCGTGTGACATCCAAGCGGGACCGGAAGCCGGAATCTCACTGAGCACGCCCTGCCGCAGCACTGCGGCTGCGGTGCCGGTAGCCCATGCCTCGCGCGGTCTCGATGATCTGGGGATGCTCTCCATCAATCTCAACCTTCCGCCGGAGTTTGGCGATGTGCTGATCCAAGGTGCGTGACTCCGGGAGATATTGCAGGCCCCAGCAGCGGTCCAGAAGCTCATCCCGTGTGACCACCTCGTCAGCGCGCTCATGCAGGACTTGAAGAATGGATACCTCACGCGGTGTGAGCGCGATGTCCGCCCCCCCTCGCACGGCACGAAGCTCCTGCGGATACACCATGATATCCTGCATGGTGAATGCCTTCGCGCGTCCACTGCTCCCGCCGGCTTTCCGCGAACGACGCAACGCGGCGTGGATGCGGGCAAGGAGCTCATGCCTGCCGAAGGGTTTGCGGATGAAATCATCCGCGCCAAGCCGGAGTCCCACGACCACATCCACCTCCTCGCTCTTCGCACTGAGGAACAGCACCGGCACGGTCGCATCCTGCTCACGAATCCGGCGGCACACCTCATAGCCGTCCATGCGGGGCATCATGATGTCCAGGCAGACCAGTGCTGGCTTCTGTTCCTGCCACAAGGCGAGAGCCTCTGCGCCATCCTTCGCCAGCAGGCTGGTGAATCCCTCCGGCTCCAGGCAGGCGGCCAGGGAGTCCAGCGTGATGGGATCATCATCCGCGAGGAGAATCTTCATGGCGTCAAGGGGTCCACGGGGGTAGATGAAACGACCGGGTCTTCTTCCGTTTGGAGAACCGACGCAAAAGGAACCTCCAGTACAAAACATGCGCCGGTCTCGCGGCGCTCCAGCCGCAGTGATCCGCCCATGCGCTCCGCAAGCTCACGCGCGATGCTGAGCCCGAGACCGGTACCCGTGGCATTCGCGGTAACGCGATCATCGAGCCGGACGAAGGGCTGGAAGATCTGGCCCGCATCCGTCGCGGGGATGCCCGGCCCTTCATCGCACACGCTCAGCTTGAACCTTGCATTGTCCTGGGACGTACAAACCTCCACCGGCACACCGGGCGCGTACTTTTCGACATTGGAGAGCAGGTTCGCGGTGATCTGCGAGAGCGCGTCGGCATCCAGCAAACAGGGAGCATCACCCCCGTCATGCC
>JAEYUU010000082.1 GCA_023429545.1 Verrucomicrobiota bacterium | reverse complement strand
GGCCTACAGTGCGTATCGATGGGCTCCGTGCAAGCTGAATTGAGTGATGCTTGAAGGTCATTCCTTCTTACTGGGGTTCCGGATCACCGGCTTGATCGGGCCTTCGATCTTGTAGGACCGTTTCCGCTCGGCGCCGTTTTCTGCCCAGACCTCGTCGAATTCGACGGAAATCCAGGCATAGAATCGATGGCCGGACTGGGTGGTGAGGGATTTCGCCCTTATCGTTTTCTTGGTGATGCGCCAAGTAAACGGAGGCGTGGGGGAGGGATACATGGCCTCGAACGCGCAGGTGAAGTTCCTGGTTTTGGTATCCACATTCACGGTCAGCGCTCCGGAATAGGCCGGCGCGCCACCGTAGATGAGAAGAACCATGCACCCGTCTTCGGTAACCCTGGCCTCACAGAAGGACATGGCATGCTCTCGTTGATGGGTCGAAACGCATGCGGAGGTGTGCTCCAGCAGGATCAAATCTTCCTCATCAATGCTGCCATCCACGGTGTCTTCGAGCTTGCCGTCCTCGTGCGTGATGATCTGGGAGGGGCGCGAAGTTTCCAAAGTAGAGAAGAACGCGCTATCGAGTTTCGCATTTATTTGCACCTGAGCTGTAGTCGGGTCTTCGCAGATGGCTGTTTTCGCTGCAACGAGTTTTGGGGGAGGGGCGGGTTGCCTGCCAATAGCAGATGTGCATGTCAAGATCAGCCACGCGGTGGCCATTCCCTTGGTCCATGTCATTCGTTGTCTCATCGCGTACGCTGAGATGGCACCTTACCATCGACCCTCGCTGTCACCGTCAATTCCCGGTAAATTTTCCCTGCATTCCCGCGGGCCTCAATCGCATTCGCAAAACTCATCTGTCACAGGCAGTTTGCGTCAGACATCCAGTTGCGGTTCAGGTACTTGCTCCTGTGCTCGACATTGGCGCGGGCGCGCCTATCGTTCTGACTGACCTTTTCCATGACGCTCGAACAGTTCCTCGGCAACCGTTACCGCCTCATCGCGCGCCTGCCCGCGCTCGGTGCCACGCACCAGCGTTATGCGGTGCAGGCGACCAATGGGACACCGGACTATCTGGTGCTGAGCTATTGCGATTATGCCAAGCCCATCAGCATGGACGCCTTGGGGAAGCAGCGCCGTGCCGCGGAGGTGATGATGCGCCCGCCGGTGGGATTGCTCTGCCGCGTCACGGATTTCCAGTTCAAGCCGGACCATCAGTGGACCGTCTCGGAGTATCCTGGTGACTACAGCCTGCGCGAGCTGCTGCAGCAGCGGCAGTCGCTGACCATGGAGGAGGTGGAGGCATTTCTGCGCTTGCTCACGGAGGCCTGTGAAGCGGTCACCGCCCAGGGCTGGCCGCGCCTGCAACTGGAGGCGGGCCACCTCTACCTGGATGCGCGCCTGGGTCTGCCACGCATCCCTGCGCCGGACATTCCCGCTTTTGAGGGTGCCGGCTCGGAGGCGGCGGACATGGATCCCATGGCCACCATGCAGTTCAGCGCCGCCGCCCTTCGCGCGGCCATGGTGGACCCGCTGCCGAAGGACACGCACGAGTACGTGCTACCACTGGCAGCGCTCGCCTGCGACCTGCTCGGCCAGCCGCAGCACATGCGCGGGGGGAATGCGCGCTACCAGCCCGTGCCGCAGCTCACCTCCCAGCAGAATGTTTTGCTGCGCCGCGCGCTGACCAGCGAGGGACGCGCCGGCTTCAGTACGGCCAAGGCATTCATGGATGAGTTCTTTGGCGTGTCGGTACACCAGAGCAACACGGCGCACACGGAACGCCTGCGGTCCCTCACCGTTCCGCCCTCGCACCGGACTTCACCCACCAGCAACGGCCCTGCCGCCGGCAATCCGCCGCCGCTGCTCACGGGTCCGGTAAGTTCGGGGTCAGGCTTTACTGGGCTGCTTTCCACCGGCACCGGTACGGGGAGTGCGAACGCGGATCCCGCGGTGAGTTTTGATGCGGTGACGGTGAAACGCCCCGGTCCGCCCCCGTTACCACCTTCCCGCCCTCCAGGTCCGCAGGTGGCAGTACTCACCATTGCTGCCGCGGATCGGGAGGCGGCGCAGAAGCTCAGCCCCACCCTCCGCCTCCGTCTCGTGCCGGACAGCGAGGAGGCGCCCATCTTCGCCCTCGTGGGTGAGGACACCCTGGTGCTAGGCCGTTCCGCGAGCGATGCGGATTTCATCGCGCAGTTTCGTCCCCGGTCGAACATGAACGACGCCCGCTCCCGTCGCGTAAGCCGGGCCCAGGCACGTGCCCGAATCAAAGACGGGAAACTCGTGCTGGAGGAGAGCGAGGCGGTGAATCCCACCGTCCTTCAGGATGCCCCGATCCCCGGCTTCGCGGAGGTGGACCTGCCGGCGAACTTCCTTCTGGCGGGCGAGTTTCCCGTGGAGGCCCGCGCCATTGCCACTGACTTTGTCGTGGGTCGTGAAGTGAAAGACTGGCCGGTTGCCGAGGACCCGAACGCCAAGTTGCATGGCGCTGTCATCCTGCGTCCTGGTGGCAGCGGGGTGCTGCTGTGCGAGGCCGCCGCCGTGCTGAGTGACGTGGGCATTCATTTTTCCAAGTCCGGCCGCCCCTGGCTGCGGGCGGATTCCGCGGCGATGCCGGTGGCGCGGTTGCAGCGCTTTGCCCAGCAGTTCTGGTTTGAGCCCTTGGAGTCCAGCGTGGTCGCCGTCGCCAGCGGCACCGAACTCCGTAGCAAGGCGCATGAGCTGATCCTTCTTACAGATGGAGCGAAAGTCAGGCTCGGTCCCTACGGCTATACCGTGCGGACCTACCATCTGCCGACGGCGGATCAGCCGGGCACCTCGCAAGCTGCCTGAGAGCCGCCTATTACACTCATTGATGGTGCAGTATTTCACCTGCGGTCAGCGTGCCTTTCTGCGTGACAGATTGGCGGCTTCCCGTATGCTGAAGGGCCCGCGGATCTGGAAGCGGGAGGTCCGTCATGAACCCATTGGATGACACGCTGAATATTGGTCCCACACTGCCGCGGCAGCTTCCGCCGGCCGGGAGACCTACAGCCAACAGCCTCGACACGGATTTGGACCTCCAGCAAACGGTGCGGATGCCCGGCGCTGGCACGCTGGTTTTTGGCCGGTATCGGCTCCAGCGTGTGCTAGGACGCGGCGGCATGGGCGTGGTGTGGCTGGCCGTGGATACCAAGCTGGAACGTGCCGTGGCGCTGAAGTTCCTTCCCGACGCCGTTGGCCTCGATCCCGTGGCGCTCAAGGAGCTCAAGGAGGAAACCCGGCGCGGTCTGGACTTGGCCCATCCGAATATCGTGCGCATCTACGACTTCGTGGATGACGATGAGGGTGC
Source organism: Verrucomicrobiota bacterium (assembly GCA_023429545.1). Lineage (GTDB taxonomy): Bacteria > Verrucomicrobiota > Verrucomicrobiia > Verrucomicrobiales > Verrucomicrobiaceae > Roseimicrobium. The sequence continues at coordinate 1,320 of JAEYUU010000082.1, read as the reverse complement.
TGCCGCCATCAGCATGGAGTTCGTGGATGGCAAGAGCCTCTCCGAGCGCCGCATCGTTCTGCCGCATCACGTCTTCACCGTGGATCAGATTGGCCCCTGGGTGGGCCAGATGTGTGATGCCCTGGACTATGCGCACCTGCAGAAGCGCATCGTGCATCGCGACCTGAAGCCGGCGAATCTCATGGTGAACTCGGAGTCGCAGATGAAGATCACCGACTTCGGTATTTCCTGCAGCCTGTCCGATACCATGAGCCGGCTGAGCCGTGCGCAGGCGCATACCGGCACCAGTGGCACCTTGCTCTACATGAGCCCGCAGCAGGCCATGGGGGAGCGTCCCCGCCCCACGGATGACATCTACGCCGTGGGCGCGACCCTGTACGAATTGCTCACGGGCAAGCCACCCTTCTACCGCGGGGATATCACGACTCAAATCACCGGCAAGGTCGCACCAAGGCTCAAGGAACGCCGCGAAGAACTCGAAATCGGTGCAGCTGATGACATTCCCAAGGAGTGGGAGGATGCCATCGCGGCCTGTCTCGACAAGGATCCAGCCCGCCGGCCCCAGACCGCTGGTGAACTCGCCCAGATGCTGGGGGTTTCCCTTCGCGGGGAGGTCAAGCCTCCGCCTCAAGTAAAGACGAACTCGGGTGGTCTCCGCCGGATCGAGATGCAGTCTGTTCCCACGGAGCAGAAGGAAAAGGCACCGGCTTCTTCGTTGGTGAAATGGATTCTCGCGGCCTGTCTCGTGCTGCTGCTGCTCGCCGGGCTCGGCGGCGGAGGTATCTGGTGGTGGATGTATCGTCCCGGAGAGTGGGCCATTCATACCGAGCCGTCCGGCGCCACGGTCACCTTGGGCACGCAGACGGTAAAAGCTCCTGCGGTCATCAAGGAACTCAAGCCCGGCGAGTACCAGGCCACGCTCGCCATGGAGGGCTACGAATCCCGCACCGTGGCCTTCAAGGTGGCTCCTGGCCAGCGTGTGGACATCGGCTCCGTGAATCTGGAGCGCAGCACCGGCAGCCTCACTGTTTCCAGCGATCCGGATGGCGTGGATTATGTGGTGAAATCCACCACGGATGAAAAACAGCCTGCGGAAGAAGGAGTCACGCCCCGAGTCCTGCGCCTGCCCGTGGGCACCTACGAGGTGACCATGAAGTATGAGGGCGAGACGAAGACCGGCGAGGTGCTGGTAGTGCGAAACAACCACGTGCCGAAGTCCTTCAAGTTTGAGAAGCCCGCGCCGCCACCCGCCCCCGCCCCTGTAGTCGCGGCAGTCACGCCGCCCCCGGCGCCACTGGCCACGCCACAGATGCCCTCGTC
>JAEYUU010000078.1 GCA_023429545.1 Verrucomicrobiota bacterium | reverse complement strand
GCACGAAGATGACGGGCTGGACCTTCCGCGGAGCGGCTCCCTGGAGATCCACTTCGAAGGGTCTGGCCAACGAATTGCCGGCCAGATCCTCCAAGAATGAATCGACCTGCAGCACGAGCGAATCGTGTGTCCAGGGTTTCTCCGGAGTGAAGGTCCAGACCTGCTCGCCGTGGCTCGTGGCGATGGCACCGGGGAGCGTCGCGCCCTTGTCATCGGAGACTCGCAGGCAGCGCTGCAGCAGCGCAAAATCCAAAGGAGAGGGAAATTTCACCTGCAGAGGTTGCCTGGTGCCCGCGGTAGGCGGTGTGATTTTCCAGTCTGCCGTATTGAGCTGCTGGGTGGCCCGCTCAGTGACAAAGTATGCCTTTTCCACATCCGCGCCGAGCGGTACGCCCTGTTCTGATTTCCAGGCGCCGCTGATGATGAGCTTGCAGCGCTTGCCCGGCGCCAGCACGGGGCCGAGTTCCACATTGAGATTCACGCCGGTCTTCTGCCGCCCCGGATGAAACCAGAGTGTCAGACGGAGGCCGTCCTCTGACCAGAGTTCCGTTTCGCGAAAGGGTTCGGGAATGATCTTCCCGTTGCCATCCACCACTTTGCAGTGCCGGAGAAAGACACCCTGCTGCATGGGTTCGCTGAAGTGCAGGTAGAATTTCAGGTGGTTGGCCGGCAGCACGGTGCCGCTCGGATGGATGGAGCCGAGCCGCGGTGGCGGGGTGGGGGAAGGCTCGCCCCCTTGCGTGGGGGCGACCCAACCCACAGCAAGCACGCAGAAATGCATCCATTTCATCATGTCGCACGGTCTTCCGGGTAAGCACAGAGGTGAGTGTCAGGGGACGCTATCGTCCCCACCAATGCACTCAGGCTGGCAAACGGCTCAGGGCAGCGCCGCCACTTCCAGCTTCAGTTTGCTGCCGTCCTCACGCAGCACCACCATGCGTGCATCATCCAGGCGATCGATCTGCACCGCTCCGGCGAGCGAGTCGAGGATTTCGATGCCGGGAGTCTGGGTGGGTTCCTTGATGTTCCGGCGCAGCGCTTTTTCGTTCACCTGGTCCGGTGCGTTGCGATTGATGAGGTCCATGCTGATGCGCACGCCCCAGTACTTGGAGGGGCCGAAGTAGGGTTCGCGGAAGCGCTGGGTATTCGTCACCACCCAGGAGCCCTTTGCGTTGGTGTAGGCAAAAACGTCCAGCGGACGATTGCCGCTGCCGAGTTCCACCACGCTGGTGCCGCGAACGTTGGCGCCGGAGGAGAGATCCTTCAGCGAGAACTTCGCCAGCGGCGTGCAGGCAAATGCACCCAATATACAAGGGGTGCCATTGTCATTGTGCGGGATGAAGCTCTGGATGGGTGCCTTGGTCTCCCACTTGCCATGGGCCACGTGATAGGTCTCCGCGCTGTAGATGCTTCCAGCCGCTGCGGCATCAAGTGGCAGCGGTATGGAGAAAATCTTGCTGCTGAACTCCTCGTTGCTCTGCCCGGTGACGAGCACTCGATCGTGCGTCATGGCCACATCAGAAAGATTGCGCACGGCGGCTGTTTCACTCTTGGGAAGGGCCACGCGCACATGCTCCAGCCTGGAGAGGTCCAGCTTCGTCGCCTTGCCGTCCGGTGAGATGACGACGATGGCCACGCTCTTCGCGGCGTTGTCCTTGACTGAGAAGTAGATGTTCCCGCTGGCATTCGCCGCCATGTCCATGATTTGAATCTTGTCCGCCGTGGTGCCAAGGGCGTCGGCGATGACCGTTCCCGCATCCGCAATGGGCTGCGCAAGCGCTTTGGTGGCTCTGGTGTCCCCGGTGCTCACGGCGACCACTGCGGGAACGCCAGGCTCGGCAATCAGGAGCAGTCCGTCCGCCCCGAAGGAGATGGGACCGATGGTCTTCAGGGCGGGATTGCCCTTGGTGGGATTCTTCAACTGCGGCGCGGCGGATGCGGGCGCCGCTTGCAGGGCGATGGCTGCCACGGTGGACAGCATGAGGAGTCGGGCAGTGGACATGAGTGCGGAAGGTTCGGAGTGGAACGCTGACACTTGGGGGCCGGGGGGGAAAGAAACGTTCCCCGGGCGGCTGGACTATCGGGCAGTCGTTGCCTTCACCTTCCATCCCACGGGTTGTGTCCAGGCCATCTGGGTCTGGTTCTCGTAGGTGGGGTTCACGTGGGGTTTGGTGGAGGTGATGACTGCGCGCACGTAGAGCTCGTCGCCGGTGAGCTTGTATTCAACCGTCTCGCCGGAAAGGGTGGCAAAAGTCTTGCCGATGTCCGCCGAGTACACCTTGCGCACCGGCTGGGGATCCTTCTCCGCATGGGTGGGCTGCTCACTTACGGTGGCGTCATACTTCTTTGGCGTGCCCACAATCTTCGTGGTGTAGGACACCCCGGGCTCTCCTTTGATGCGGATGCTCAGCACGCCCTTCTTGAACTGCACGTCCTCCAGCGTCACCCCGGTGGAGGCGTAGAAGTCCCCGGCGCGCAGGGATGCTATCAGCGCCGCGGGCTTCAGTTCCCGGGCGCGCACCATCACCCAACCGCGGCCGGGTGCGCTGTCCTCGCCATGGTAGTGGTGTGAATCATCAGTGCCCACGCCATACAGCGGTGGCGCATCCAGCTTGCCCAGACGGATGGTGTTTGCGATGTCCCACAGCATCTCATGCCCGTACCGCGTGGCATCACCGAGGTAGTTGATGCTGGGGTGACCGTTGAAGATTTCAAAGAAGTCCTCCTCCAGGACTTCGGCCATATCCTCGGCAGTGAGCGCCCAGCGGAAGTTGGGATGATTGATGTGGGTCAGCATGGGCTGTCCCGTTCTCTTCTCCTGTTCACGCACCGCCTGGAGATTTTTGCGGAGCACATCGCGAATGTTTGTGCCTTCGATGGGCTTGATCTCCTCCTTCAGGTTGAAGGCCACCATGTGAATCGGCGCCTTCAGTTCCGGCGTGACGGTGTAGTTGGCGCTCAGTTCCTCGGCAGGTACCAGGAGGAACTTGCCCTCCTTTTCAAACTTGGGCCGGTACTCTTCCAGCATTTTGAGGCGGACCTCCTTGACCCCGTCCTTTTCGCGTCGTTCCACCCAAGGTTCGCCATACTTCTCCAGGTACTTCGCCAAGGCTGACTTGCCCACGGACTTCTGACGTTTCTGGATGGCAGGTTCGGCCATCCAAACTTCCTTGGCATGGAGCACATTGTGGTCGGACAGCGCGAGGAAGTTGTATCCGCGCTGGTGATACCAGTCGACGATCATCTCCGGGAAATCATTGCCGTCACTCCACAGGCTGTGCGTGTGGGTGTTGCCCTTGAACCAGCGCAGTGGCTTCGCATCTGCGGATGATGGCGCGGGGTCCTTTGCCTGAGCAGGCCGGTTGTTCGCGGCAAGGAAGGCCGCAGCGGCGACTGTGGCGGCGAGCAGGAGGGAAGAGAGAAGCGGGCGTGGCATCCCTTCCAAACGTGAGGTGGCGCACAATTCTTTTCACCCGGATCTCATGGATTGTCAGCACCCCTGTTCAGTGCTTCAGAAAGCGGCATGAACCGGAGACGTCTCGTGCGCCAGGGAATCATCGCATGGAACGTGGTCGCTCCGTTCGTGGCCATCACGCTCGTGCTGGCCGGGCAGGCATGGTTGGCTCTGGCAGTCATTGCCTCCGCACACGCTCTTTGGCTCATTCCCACCATGATTCCTTCCTGCCAGTGGTGTGGCGAAGTCGTCACGTCCCTGGCCCAAGCACGCGGCAGGGCTGCCACCGGAGAGAAGGAGATCTGGCTCACCATCGATGACGGGCCCCATCCCGAGGACACCCCACATCTTCTGGACCTGCTGGATGCTCACAAGGCAAAGGCCACGTTCTTTTTCATCGGCGTCCACGCGAAGAAGCACCGCAAACTCGTGCGTGCCGTGCTTGAACGTGGTCATGAGGTGGCGAACCACACCATGAATCACAAGCAGTACTGGTATTGGGCCTACGGCCCTGGTCCTGCGGAGCGGGAGATTGATGAGTGCCAGGAGGTGCTCTCCGATATCACCCCACAGCCGCCACGGTGGTTTCGCGCGCCCGCCGGACTGAAGAACCCCATTGTGCAGTGGCACCTTGAGAAAACCGGCATGCGTCTCGCAGGGTGGTCAGCACGCGGACTGGATGGCGTAGCCACGAACAGGGACAAGGTGGTGCAGCGACTGCTTTCTGAGATCCAGCCGGGGGGCATCGTTCTGATGCACGAAGGTCGTGTGGCGGACAATGG
>JAEYUU010000058.1 GCA_023429545.1 Verrucomicrobiota bacterium | reverse complement strand
GGCTACTACGACAGCTACCGCGCCGAACGTCTCCCCGCCAACCTCCTGCAGGCCCAGCGCGACTTCTTCGGTGCCCACACCTACGAGCGCCTCGACAAGCCCGAAGGCCAGATGTTCCACACGGAATGGCCTGAGGTGATTGGGTAACTCACGAATGAAAAGTCGCATCGTCTTCGATGCGGTTAGCATCACGAAGCATTCAACAAGAGCGGCCGGGGAAACCTGGCCGCTTTTTTGTTGTCGTTGGTCAACCAAGGCCTGGGCTCATGCGGTGTAGAACACAATGATGCGCACTCCGAGCGCGAGTTTGCATCTTGCCAAAAGCCTTGGGCGTTCAGGGCAAAATGCACACGTCCCCGCGCTAGCCCGATTCACCAAATCGAGGGTTTCCCTAGTGAAACCCGCATTCCCACTGCTGGCACGAGCCCTGCACAAGGAATGCATCCTTCACCCCCAATTGCCATGAACTATTCCTCTCCATCCCTCGCCCCGAAGCACTATCTTTTCATGCTGCCTGAGATGATCACGCTGGAGGAACAGAACGAAGTGGCGCAGGCCGCCAAGGCCCTCCTCACAGAGGGTTATGTATACCTGATCTCCCCGCATGAGAAGACGGTGGAGGACCGCGATGAGATCCGCTACATGCCGCTGCGGAGGGACAGCCTGCCGTGCTTTGGGGAGGTGTCCGGTGTGCTGGTGGCCCGGGACCAGAGTCTGGCTCAAGCGGCCAAGCAGGCGTATCGGGATGCGCCTGTGATGGTCTTCGAGCCGGGGCAGGCGCTTGAGAGCGTGTCCGGCCGCAATGAGGTGAAAACGGCCAGGAAGCCCAGGCTCAACATCGCCATGAATCTGCGTCAGGCAGCCTAAGGCCCAGCAGCATGATAGTTCGCCGCGTTTTTGTGTTCACATGAACATATTTCTTGCCTGATAGCATGGTCTCGGCATGAGTGCGCCTCCATGCCCGCCACCGCGTCCCTCCAAGACACCCTTCGCACCCAGTTTGGGCATGCGGCGTTCCGCGCCGGGCAGGAGCAGGTGATGCAGACGCTGTTGGAGGGGCGGAGTGCGCTGGCGTTGTTTCCCACCAGCGCGGGGAAATCGCTGTGCTACCAGCTTCCTGCGGTGCTGATGGAGGGCGTGACGCTGGTCATCTCCCCGCTCATCGCGCTGATGAAGGACCAGGTGCAGGCGCTGCAGGCCCGGGGCATCGCGGCGGCGCGGCTGGATTCCTCACTGAGTGCGGATGAAGCACGGCAGGTGTATGACGACCTGCGCACCGGTACGCTGAAGCTGCTCTACATCGCGCCGGAGCGGCTCATGAACGAGGCCTTCGTGGAGCGACTCAAGCGCCTGCGCATCGCCATGATGGCGGTGGACGAGGCGCACTGCATCTCCGAGTGGGGCCACAACTTCCGGCCGGAGTACCTGCGGCTGGCGCATGTGGCGAAGGAACTGAACATCCACCCAGTGCTGGCACTCACGGCGACGGCCACACCTTCGGTGGCCAAGGACATTCGCGCGGCCTTCGGCATCGCGGAGCGCGATCACGTGCAGACCTCGTTTCATCGCGCGAACCTGCACTACCGCATCACGCCCTGCGCAGCAGACAAGCGAAAGGCCTACCTCACCAAGGTACTGTTGAAGCGGAAGGTACCCTCCATTGTGTACGTGACGCTGCAGAACACGGCGGAGGAGGTGGCGACGCACTTGCAGAAAAGCGGCGTGAACGCCCTCGCGTACCACGCCGGACTGCCAGATGAGCAGCGGCATGAGGCGCAGGACAGGTTCATGTCCGGCGAGGTGGATGTGATCGTGGCGACGATTGCATTCGGCATGGGCATCGACAAGGCGGACATCCGCGCGGTGTATCACTACAACCTGCCGAAGACGCTGGAGAACTACATGCAGGAGACCGGTCGCGCGGGCCGTAATGGCAAGGTCTCCGTGTGCGAGCTACTGGCGTGTGGGGATGACTGCATCGTGCTGGAGAATTTCACCTTCGGCGACACGCCCACACCGCAGGCGCTGAAGCAACTCATCGATCACCTGCTGCGGCAGGGCGAGGAGTTCGACTTCTCCCTGTATGAGCTCTCAGGTGCCACTGACATCCGTCCTCTGGTGATTGAGACGGTGCTGACCAATCTCGAGTTGCGCGGCATCATGCGACCGCTGGGCTCGTTCTATTCCACGTACCAATACCAGTTCGTGCAACCGGAGGCGCGCATCCTCGCGGGGCACAAGCCGGAGCGGCAGGCGTTTCTGCGGAAGTTCTTTTCCTGCGGGAAGCGCGGTCCGAAATGGACCACGGTGAATCCCGACGACGCGGCCGCGGAAATGGGCGAACCGCGCGAACGCGTCCTGAAGGCGCTCACCTACCTGCAGGAGTCCGGAGACATCACGCTGAAGCCCACTGGCTCCCGGCAACGCTATCGCCTGTGCGTCGATGCCACGCAGCGCGACCCGGGCGCCATCGCGCTGCAGATGCAACAGCTCTTCGCCGGGCGCGAGACACGCGACATCTCCCGCTTGCGCCAGGTGCTGGAACTTGCCGGACATCGCGGCTGCCTCGTGCGCTGGCTGCTGGGCTACTTCGGGGAAGAACTGGCCGTGGACTGCGGGACGTGCACGAGTTGCAAGGAGAAGACGGAACGTGTGTCGGAGACCGGAGCCCGTGCCATCCCGCAATCGCCCAAGCCGGCCATCACCACGGAGCATGTGGCAGCAGTAAGCACTCTGCTCAAGGAACGACCCGTCTCCCTGCGCACCCCGCGGCAGCTCACGCGCTTCCTCTGCGGCATCACCAGTCCCGCCACCACTCGCGAGAAGCTGACGAAGCATGATGCCTTCGGCCTGCTGGATCGCGTCCCCTTTGCCGATGTGCTGACGCAGGCGGAGACGATGTTTTGAGTCCCGTGGTGGTACGTCCACTCCATGTGCAGTCAGGAGGTGAACCCGCCAGAATACTGCGCCGCCGGATTTGCGCACCGGACCAAGCCCATAGCTCCCCGACAGACGCGCTGCGATCCGCACAACGGAGTGTGCGGATCACCAAAAGCGGCATCAGTCCCCAGCCACCAGTGCCGTCATCTTCCATGCGCCATACTTCTTCTCGAAGCAGGCGCGGAGCGAAGCTCCACTGCCGAGGAACACATCGGAGACATAACCTTCCCTGCCATTCGCGAGCTTGATCTTCGACCATGGTCCTTTCCCCACCTGCCCGCTGCTCTCCACCAGCGTGACCAGATCGTAGGACAATGA
>JAEYUU010000024.1 GCA_023429545.1 Verrucomicrobiota bacterium | reverse complement strand
ACATCATGGTATCTCATGAACAGATGAAAACAGATCCGCGGATTGTGCCTTTCGGTGAAGTCCCGGAGATCGTGTACTCCGAGGTGCTGGGGGACTTGGGGAGAATTGCAGGTGCCGGGGTGAGTGCGAGGGAATGAGGAGTAACACGCAGACACGAGGCAACAAATGCGGGCATTCCAGCCGCATGGTGCCACTCCACAACAGATGAAGGGGCCGAGCAGCAAATTTCAAAGCGAAGTGGCCACCCACGTAGCTCGCGAGTCCCTTCGCGAGATCATCGTTCAATCACTCGCGAAGACATTGCCCGTGGACACCCGTCCATCCCTCAGCGAAGCTCCCTCTCTTTTCGATGAAGCTTCTTTCTCTCACTTTTCTTCTGTTGGGCCTCTTCTCATGGCACACGGCATCTGCGGAGTCGCCTCTGGAAATCCGTCTTGTCGTCGCCCCCGGCACACCGGGAGCCGTGAAGACTCCGTGGGGGGATGATGAAACGATCTACTGCGCGAAGGAGCCTCTGCTGGATCACAAGTCAGTCGCAGAGGCCACCGTGCTGTCCATTGGCGCCAACGAACCGCGCTGGGAGGTGGAAGTGCGTTTTAATGAACGGGGCAAGGCCGCCTTTGCCGAGGCTACCACGGAGCACAACGGCAAACAACTCGCCGTGCTCTCGAATGGGAAGCTGCTGGTGGTCGCCCGGGTCACAAGTCCCATAACCGGCGGCACGCTTCGCATCTCAGGAAATCTGACCAAGGAAGAAGCCACGGATCTCGCGGCGGTTATCCAGGCTGCAGCCAAGCAGCCGCCGGCCAGACCGTAGTGCAGTTCGGCCTGAAAGGACGGGTGCACGGCGCGCATCGCGGCAGCGCGGTTCTCGTGCGCGCTTGCCCCCGCGGCGTCCATGCTCGTTTCCGTCGAGGCTCAGAAACGCGTTCAACATCCATCCTAACCCAAGGCGGCGCACGCATCTCGGACCACCTTGGGCTGGGACGGTGCCACAAATCCACTGCCCCCTATACCTTCTTCATGCCCTTGCCCGGGACGAAGGTATGGTCATCCGGACTCTTTGTGGGAGTCGGATTGGCCTTGAAAAATTCCCGAATCTTCCCGCCCCTGCTGGTAGCCTGACGCTGGCTGAGGTCCGGGGAATCCACGGAGTTCGCCTGGACTTGGAGCTGATCGCGTACGGTCTGGGACTTCACCCGCATGCCGCTGAGCTGGTTCTTCGTCTGGTCAATCATGTCCTTCAGCGTCTGATCACCCTGGAGATTCGGCTGGGTCTTCATCGACTCCAGCAGGTCATTCCAGCCCTGCACGCGTGACTTGTCACCCTTGATGCCTTCGCGGAGGCGATCGTGGGAGTACACCATGGCCTTCTGCGCCAGCTCGCGCGCCTGGTCGACGGAGAGCTGGGTCACATCCACATTCTTGTAGTCGTTCTTGCCAGCTTCGGAGTTGGGGAACTTTGCGTGCGCGACGGCGAGCTGGGCTTCCTTGTCATAGTCACCCACGGCGATCTGCTCACCCACATCGCGCTTCGAGTTGAGATATTCAGTGATGAGTTCCGGCTTGTTCTGCCGGCCAGCGGACATGAGGATGGCGTCTTCCCCGAGGCCCATGGACTTGCCCACCTCGAGTGTCTCCCGGTTGTTGCCGAGGGTCCTCACCAGGGTGTCAGTAACTTGCTGCTTGGTCGGGTCATCGCAGTCGGTCACGTCGAAGCCCTCGTCCACCATCTTCTTCACGCCCTCGAGGTTCCTCTTGTACATCATGTTCGTGAAGGCATCCGGCGTGGCCAGCTTCACGCCCTCCTTCAAGCTGGGCACGGTGTCGAGGCGCTTGAGCAGGTTGATGACCTGCTCGCCGCCTTCCTGCTTCTGCACAATCTGCTCCCGCAGGTTCTTGGCCACGGGACCGTCTGTGAGCGCCTTCACGAGGCCGCCCTTGAGATCATTCGGCGTCACCAGCTTTTCGATGCGCTTGATGTCATCGTCACTCAGGCCGTCCGCCTTGAGCTGTATGGCCAGCTCGCGATTGTCCTTCAGGTGGAGCGGTCCTGCACCCTGTCCCAGTTGGGTGTAGTCGCCTGTGCTGGGCAGCTTGTCGAAGAGCTGCTCGATTTCCAGCACGGGCGGTTCCTGCCGCTTGGTGTCTTCGAGCGAGCTTCTCAGCGAGCCGACGGCCTTCGCGATGCCCTTGTTGAGCACCTCCATCTGCTTGGCACGTTCCGTGTCATCTACGATGGATTGAATGTTGTGCGCCGCGACCTCTGCGATGGTCGTCATGAGGCTCGTCTGACCCTGCCTGCCAGCCAGGTTCAGGGCTTCCATCTGATCCTTCAGCTCATCTTGGGAGAAGCCGCCTGAGTGGGAGTGGGCCATGAGGAATTTCACCGCCTCGCTCTGTCCGCCATGCACCGCCGCCATGAGCGGTGTCATCTTCCCGGACATGGCCACTGCGCCCGCCATGCCAGCCACGTCCTCGTGCGTGCCCACGTCAAAGGTGAGTGTGGACTTGTTCGTCAGGGAGACACCCCTCGCCCGCAGGTCTTCCAGCAGTGCCACGTCACCGCGCAACGCAGCGCGCTGCACAGCGAGGTCATCCGACTTGAGGTTTGGGAAGTTGCCCGTGTTGGTCAGGAGATCCATGCTCTCCTCGGTGATCCGCAACTCCTTGGGAATGGAATAGCTGGTCACCGATTCACGGATCCCCTTGAAGTCATCCGAGCCCAGCGCCTTCAGCGTGGCATGCAGCGCGATCTGCTTTTCCTCCGGGGTGAGCTTGTGTTTTGGATCATCGAGATGCGGTTGCAGGTGCTTCAGATCCAGTTTCCCGATTTCATTGCTGGTGGTATAGGCCAGTGCGGTCAGTCCACCGCGTACGGCCCGGCCAATGCGTTCCTGCTGGTCCTTGGTGAGGTCGCCGGTGGGAAGCTTGGGCAGCTTTGGCGCGCCATCCTTGATGCCCTGAATGGCGATGTCGTTGTCCACACGCGCCTGGCCGGTCACGGAGAGATCTCCCAGGGTCTTTGGTCGGTTGTAGCCCTGATACTTCTCCTCCTGGCTCCAGCTCGTGGTGCCCGTGTAGGCCTGGATGGTTTCCATGGTCATCAGACCCTGGCCCTGCGCGATCGAGGAAATGATGGTCGGGCCGGACCGTGCGATGACCTCACTGCGTTGGGCGCGCCAGACATCGTGCAGCGGCATCCCCGTGGCTCCACTGGTCAGGTGCAGCCGATCCTTGCCGTACTCTTCCTGCACCTTGTCGAGCATGGCCTTTGTAACCTCAGAACCCTTGGCAGAGCAGATGGAGCAGTTCTGCGGTCCCGCGAGGTCCTGCGCGGAGGCGAAACCGGACTTTTCCGGGCCCACGCCTTTGATCTTGATCTTCGCTCCGGCGGCCTGTTCCAGCACGTTGTCGAGCGGCACCTTGAAGGGCTTGTCGCCATCCACATAGAGGCCGCCGAAACGGTGCAGCACCTCCAGACGGATGATGTCACTCGCGGCTGCGCGTCCGGTACCGGACTTGTTCTGCTCCATGCGTCGCTCGAACTGGAGCTGCATCTCATTGTCCTTGTTTCCGTAGATTTCGTCGATGCTGGCCAGCTTGATGCCGTTGTCCTTCGCCCACTTTTGCATCTCCACGATATCGGGATCGAGCGGCACCTTGTGGAAGCGTTCACGGGGCTGGTCGGTCCAGAGCACCACATTCCAGCCGGGATTCTCGTTCTTGTTCTTCACGAGCTGTGCCATGAAGGCCTTCTTCTTTTCCGAGTCGCCATTCAGGGGCTGGCCCACCCAGATGGAGTGCTGGATACGCGGAATGCCCTGGTGCACCGTGCCGTCATCCTCATTCAGGCTGCCGGGAGGGATGGTCGTGGAATCCGGCACCGTGTCAGAGCCCAGCAGATCCATTTTTTCGAAGAAGTCGACCGACTGGTTCGGCTTCATCGTGTCAAAGTCGTACTTGCCAAGCGTGGGACCCGTCACCGTCGTGAGTGAGCCAAAGGGGTCCAGGTTCGTGCGGGCGGAGAGGTCTCCCGTCTTGGTGGGATCATAGGTCCCGACAAGTTTCGCCGTTACTTCCTCGCGCAGGATGTCATCGATGTTGGGCATAAAATTTGGGGTGAATATGAAAAATGGAATCGCTGGGATTGAGTGGATTCCTGATGGGACTGAGTTCGGTATCGAATGGACAAGGTTACGTAAAGTCCAGTTTACATTGGTTTTTTTGCATACCAACCTGGACCGTGCATTGATGCCTCCTCAGCGGAGATCTGCATTTGGCGAGCATCGGTGAGGGCAGGCACCACTACCGCTGGATGCACTGCCGAGGGGCACTCTGCTTCAGACATTTTATGGACGGTGCAGCACCGTCTCAATCATCTTCACCACCGTCTTCGCGCGATCACGCGTGAGGCGTTCCATCAGGAAAGGCGTCATCATCTCGCGACCTGCTGCTCCCAGCAGCTTCACCGCGCGCACACGCTCCTCCGGCGTGCCTTGTACCGCGAGCTTCTGCAGCTCAGGTAGCAGCAGATCCGGCGTGAGCAGGATCCAGGACGCTGCCGCTTCACGCACTTGCTTGGAGGATGCCACGGCCAGCGCAGAGGCTTCCACCGGCAGCAGCGAGGCACTCACCCCAGCACGGTGCAGCACATCGATGATATGTGCCTTGCCGCGATGGTCTGCAGTTGCCAGACACTCCCGCACGGTGTCCGGATGCGCGGTGAAGGCGGTGGCCGCCTCGGGAACTTTCAGGAAGAGCTCCGCAAAGCTGTGCTTCTGCACCTTGGTCCGCGACGGCTCCGTGATGAGCGCGGCACGCGCGAGCCACGTGGTGGGATGCCCGCTGAGCTTCAGCATGGACTCCAGCGCCTGGGATGGCAGACGCGTCTCCTGCGGCTCCAGCGGCCATTGATTCGGGGGCGTACGTGTTGCTTCCCAGAGATAAATCTCCAGCCACTCCGCACCGGCGGGAATGCCGGGAGACATCGGACGCTTCTCTGCGGGCTTGAGCGCCGCCTCGTACGCCAGTGCGAGCCGCAGGTGAAATGCGGGATCGGTGATGTTGGTGCTGGCGAAGAAGGCATCGCGCTCCGTGGGTGTGCGGTGATGCCACGAGTGCTTCTCACAACGCAAGCCAAGCGACCGCGCTGCCTCCGGCTGGGAGGCCAGCCGAGTGAGCACGCCCGCATTCGCGCCGGTGACCACATGAGTCAGCACGTCGCCTGCGAGGGAGGGCTCCAAAGTATCCAGTGGCAGCAGATCCTGATACAGGAGTTCCAGCTCGGCTTCGGGCAGGTCCGTGCGCCGCCACTCACCTTCTGGTTTCCCCAAATTCTTCAGCCAGCCGAGCATGGCACTACTAAGCAGAGGATGCCCCTCCTGAGGCAAGCAAAAAAGTCAGGCAGTATTGCCGGCAGAGCAAGTAACGGTGAACTGCTGCCCGCTTTACTTTCCCCTGACTTCTGCCACCCGCCCATCCTTGAAACGCAGATGAATCATCCTTTCCGCGTCTTCGCTGCCGTCCGCCGGGAGGACGATCCCCACGCGCTCGGTGCCGTTCTGCAAGACTGTGGGGCGATGCGAGTCTTTCTTGGGATAGTGCCTCTCCACCGCTTCCAACACTTCAGCCTCGGTCATGCCGACCTTCAGCGATGCCTGGAACCGCTCATGCGAGCGGGAGCCGAGGGCGGAAGGGTTGGAGACATACCAGTAGATGACGCCCGAGATAAGCAGGCACGGAATGGCCAGCAGCAGCAGCATCCAGAAGACCCAGCGTTTGACGGCGCGGAGAGCGATCACCGACAGCCCGCTCCCGATGACCACGAAGGCCAGGGACGCATACTTGCTGATGAGAGCATCAAACATGGCTGCCATGCCTGAGGGTCAGGCAGCGGCACTATCATAAAAAATGCACTCGCGTCGAGAAGAAAGTGGGCCGTGGGGTTCCGGGCCGACAGATGAGAGTTCTGCGAGCTGCTTTCCGTCACCAGGTACGGTGTGCTCACTTCGGGATCAGTACATAGGCATCCTTGCTGTCTTTCACAATCCACCCGAGCGCTTCGATCTGGCGACGCAAATCATCCGCGGCGACAAAGTCCCGTGCTATCTTTGCAGTCCAGCGTTGCTCGGCCAGGGCTTTGACCTCAGCGGGTGCGTCCACCACCTCGTCCTCCTTCACAGGAGGAAGCTCCAACCCGAGAGCGGCAAGCACGAAATGCAGATCCATGAATGCTGCCCTGGCCTCATCCGCGCTGAGGGATGCCGCCTTGGTCTTGTTCACCACGGTGAAGATGCCGCCAAGTGCGCCGGGCACGTTGAGGTCATCCAGCAGCGCTTCCCAAGCAGCTTGGAAGATGCCCGCATTGCCGTGCTTCAGGACATCCCCGTACGCAGCCGAATTTGAAACGCCACCACGCTCGCGCAGGCTCTTCTCAAACTTTGCCAGCTTCTGCAGTGCCTGACGCGAGGCATCCAGCGAGTGCAGGGTGAAGTTCAGAGGCTGGCGGTAGTGGCCACTGATCAACGTGTAGCGCACCTCCGCCGGCGTGAAGCCACGATCACGCAGGTCACCCAACGTGTAGAGATTACCGAGGCTCTTGCTCATTTTTCCGCCATCCACCATCAGGTGGGCGGAGTGCATCCAGAGCCTCGCGAAATGACCACCGGTGGAGCAGCAGCTCTGCGCCATCTCATTCTCGTGGTGCGGGAAGATGAGATCCATGCCACCGCCATGCAGGTCGAACTCTTCACCGAGATACTCCAGCGCCATCGCGCTGCATTCCAGGTGCCAGCCGGGGCGGCCCCTGCCCCAGGGACTGTCCCAAGCATTGTCGCCGTCGGATTCCTTGTAGGCCTTCCACAGCACGAAATCGGCGAGCGAGTCCTTCGTGTATTCATCGCTGTCCATCGTGGTCTGCGCCGTGCCAAGCCGCAGCTCACGGTCCTCCAGATGCGAGAGGCGACCGTACTCCGCGTACGAGGCGACACGGAAGTAAACCGAGCCATCCGGCGCGGCATACGCATTCCCCTTCGCGATGAGCTGCTCGATCATCCGGATCTGGTGGGGGATGTGCTCCGTGGCCTTGGGCTCCACGTGCGGCGTCAGCAGGTTCAGCGAAACGCAATCCCCGTGGAACTGCTTCGTCCAGTACGTGGTGAATTCAATCAGCGACTGCTTCGCGGCAATCGAGTCCCGGATGGTCTTGTCATCCACATCGGTGATGTTGCGTACGTGGCGTGTCTTCAGACCGCTGAGCTCCACCACACGGCGGAACACATCCTGCGCGATGAACGTGCGGAAGTTCCCGATGTGCGCTGGCCCGTACACCGTGGGTCCGCAGCAGTAGAAGCGCAGGGTCGTGCCATCGGAGGGCTGGACCGGACGGGTCGAGCGGGTCAGGGTGTCGTAGAGTTGCAGGGTCGGGCTGGCCATGGGAGGGCGGAAGATGCGCGGGAGAAGCTTGATTGCAAAGAATTGCCACGCTGCTCTGGCAGGCGTACTTCCCTCACGCCTTCATGTCCTCCGAGCCGTCCGCGCCCTCCATGCCTGCCAATGCCCGGCTCTTTGTCTGGTTCAGGCTGCTGTTCAACTGCCGCTTTTACTATCCGGTCTACACGGTGCTGTTCCTGGATTTCGGATTGAACCTGGAGCAGTTCGCGATTCTCAACGTCGTTTGGGCAGTGACGATCGTGCTGCTGGAAGTGCCCAGCGGCGCGCTGGCGGACGTGGTGGGCCGGAGGAACATGGTCGTGCTCGCCGCCGCGCTCATGGTGGTGGAGATGATCGTCTTTGCCATGCTGCCGGTCGGCGGGCCGTGGGTCTTCTGGGTGTTCATGGTGAATCGTGTCATCAGCGGCGCTGCTGAGGCCATGGCGAGCGGCGCGGATGAAGCGCTGGCATACGACAGTATTTCCAAGGAGCAACAAACGGAAACGTGGCCGCGCGTGATGGCCCGGCTCAGCCGATGGATGGCGCTGGGCTTCATCGTGAGCTCGCTCATCGGCGCCTTTGTGTATGACGCCTCCAGCGTGAACCGCGCGCTGTACTCCGTGGGCTGGGAAAATGCTGCGCTCCCAAAGGAGACCACACTCAAGTTTCCCATCTATCTCTGTGTCTTCACCGCGCTGGTGTGTCTTGGCGTCACCCTCGCCATGCGGGAGCCGCAGGGTGGGGGAGCGGCGCATCCCAGCTTTCGTGAAAATGTGCGCGCCTCGTGGAGGGGCATTCGTGAAGCCGGCTTGTGGATCTGGCGGACGCCCGTGCCGTTGCTCCTGCTGACTCTCGGCTTTCTGCTGGACAGCATCGTGCGGCTTTTTTACACGGTCGCGAGTAATTTCTACCGCCTTATAGGGCTCACGGAGGCATCCTTCGGCGTGATTTCCGTCCTGAGTTCGCTGGCCGCCTTCTTCACCACGCACTGGATGGAGTGGCTGGTGCGGCAACGCTCAGCGAAGTTCAACTTCGCGCTCGTCATCGCAATGGTGAGCTGGGGCCTGATCTTGGTGGCGCATCCGCTGGCCGGCTGGTGGGGCATCCTGGCCATCGCGCCGCTCCTGCTCTCGATGCGCTTCTTTCAGTTCTTCCTGTCCCACTATCTTAATGAAGCCACCAGCAGCGAGCGTCGTGCTACGGTGCTGAGCTTCCGGGGCATGACGACGAACCTCGCCTATGGCGCCGTCACCTTGCTCTTCGGCTGGCAGACTGCCCATCTCTCCGGCAGGCTCGGCGTGGGCAGTGAAGATTTGCGCGTCTTCGCTGCCGCCCTCACTTGGTGGCCGTGGTGGTTCGGCGGGACCATGGTGGCCTATGTGGTTTTTCGGACGTGGAGATTGCGGAAGGCAGGCCCGCCACCGAAAGACAAAGGTTGAGGTGGCCATGGCAGTTGGAATATATTCCTCCTTGAGAATAATTTCCCGGCGTGCGGGACGTTGAAGTGATGGCGGTCATCGCTCGTTCTGCTTTTCTCCTCATGAAGCCCACCTTCCTCACCATCCTTGGCATTGCACTCCTCACACCCTTCCTGAAC
>JAEYUU010000004.1 GCA_023429545.1 Verrucomicrobiota bacterium | reverse complement strand
GTAGTACTTGTCCTTGAACCGGGCGAGGGAGGGCTCATACACGCCGCGGCCGGAGGCAAGCTCAAGCTCGGTGCCGTGGCTCACGCACTTGAGCGTCTTCCCATCAAAGGAGCAGCGCAGAACCGTCACGCGATAGTACTTGTCGCCCTTCGCCTGGAAGTAGATGGGCAGGAGGATGTCGCCATTCTCCAGATCCACGCGCTGCACACAGCCCGCGCCGCTGTTGAAGAACTTCGCCTCCGCGGGCATGTCCACGATGGCCCAGGGGGTCCAGGTGCGCGTCTTCTCATCATACACGGAGAAGCAAGTCTCGCGCTTGCGCTGGTGCATGACCTTGTTGTCCTGGTAGCGCGCATTGTGGCCAATGCCGAGGAGCTTGCCGCTCTTCGCATGCCACTTCGGCCAGAAGTCGCAGGGAACCACCACGATGCCGTTGTCCTCATTGCGCCGGCCAAGCTCTGCGGCGTGTTCTTTGGGCGCAGTCCAGGTCCTGCCGAGATCATCCGTGCGCATGTCATTGAGTGCATAAAAGACATCGCTGCCGGTGAGGAGGAGCCTCTGCATGGTGAGCACCACCGGGGAGGGTGCGCCAGGGATGACGCCCGCGCGCGGATGCACCCAGCACATCTTTTCATCGTACCCGCTGGTGATCACATCAAGCTTCACGCGGTAGGGCAGCCCCTTCTGCCATGCGTCCGTCCTGTCCGCGAGACGTTGCACCAGGGGCAGCAGCACCTGGGTGATTCGCTGCGCGAGAATTTCCTGCCCCACCGGATTGGGGTGGCACCCATCCGTGGTCCAGTCCTGCAAGATCTGCTTCCGCTTTGCCATGAAGCCCCAGTGACCGAAGTGATCCACGAGTGGCGTTTGCATTTCACGCGCCACCTTGCGGCAGAGGTCCACATACTGTGCGAGCCGCACGTTACCATCTTCACCCACGCCGTTCTTTTGATTCTTCTCGCCGAACATCGGCTCCGTCATGAGCACGGGCTGGATGTTGGCTGCCCTCAGGCGTGTCACCAGTTCCCGCAGGTTCGCCTCATACTTGTCGAGCGGCAGGCGGCTCTCCGTCTTGCCCTTGTCCACCCAACCGTCGTTAGTGCCGTACATGATGGTCACGAAGTGCGGCTTCTGGGAGATGACAGCCTTGTCCAGCCGGAGCAGGGCCTGATCCGTGCGCTCACCACCGATGCCCACGTTCTGTACCTCGACGGTGAGCCCCTGGGCACGGAGCTGTTTTTGTACGAGGGCGGCGAAGCTTTGCTCCGCAGTCACTCCGGGACGGACTGCCTTCGTGATGGAGTCACCCAGCGTGATGATGCGCATGGGTTCCTGCGCGGTGACTTCAACCGCAGACGCGCACGTGAAGAGCAGGCCGCAAAGAAACGCAAAAGGTGCAAGAGGGTTCTGCTTCATGAGGTGTTTCGATGCGGCGCGGATAGGCCGGCCTATTTGAGTCCTTCGATGAAATCGAGCAGGTCCGCCATGTCTTGAACCGTCATGCCGGTTTCCAGCCCTTCGGGCATGAGGCTTTGTGAGGTGGAGCTGGAGCCCTTGATATTGCTGCGCGGGATGTTGAGCTGCGCACCACCCATCATCTTGATGGTCATGCTGGCGGCATCGTCCTGGGTGATGATGCCGCTGAGTGTCTGGCCGTCCTTGGTGTTCACGGCATACGCGATGAACTGCGGCGCGACCTCCTTGTGCGGGTCGAGGATGGCGGTGAGCAAGGCATCGCGTCCCTTCGTCTTCACCGTGATGAGGTCGGGCCCAACTTCCAGTCCTTGTCCGGCAGCACGGTGGCAGGCGAAGCAGCGCTGCATGTAAACCACCTGGCCTTTGGTCGCATCGCCCTTCGTGGTGAGCGCCGGCTGGAACTTCGCAATGACAGACTCCCGCGAAGGCGGAATGACACCTGCGAGAACCTTTTGCGCGGGCCCGGCGATGGCCTTGTCCTGCACTTTCAAGATGGCCTGCACCTGAGAAGCGGTGAGGTCTGTGGGCTTGATGGCAGCTTCCCCCGGGTTTTCCATCGCGGTAAGCATGGCCGTGATACGCTCTGGTCGTGCCGTGAGCGCGGACAGCGCTGCTTCCCGGGCCTTGGGCGCATACTGTCCCCACTGCGCAATCAGGGTATGCGTCACCTGCTTGTCCGACCATCGTGCCAGAGCCTGGATGGCTGCCACTTGCACCTGCTCTGCCTGAACTTTGTCGAGGCAGGGCGTCAGCGCTGCTGCCGCCTGCGCATACGGTGCTGCTTCCAGCAACGCGATGGCGTCAAGCCGCGCTGCCGTGGCTGTGGAGGATTCCCGGAGTGCGGCAGCCGCGCTCGCGAAGACCTGCGCCAGTTTCTTTTCCGTGTCCGCCTTTTCAAGGCTGGTGCCGGCGCGTTTCAGACCCGTGGCGAGTGCCTTCACGAGTGGGGCCTTGTTGGCCGCTCCTGCGATGCTGTCGATCACGGCACGCACTTCGCGTTCGTTGTTTCGAGCACCAATCATCCTCGCCAGTTCCGTCTGCAGGGCAGCCGTGGGACCTTCACCGGCAGGTTTGCGGAAGGTGAGTGAGCCATAGAGCCAGTAGGGGCGCTCGTGGAGTTTTGCGTCCGAGAGGACGGCTGCCATGATCAGGGGATCGTCAACGTGCTTGTGCACGAGGGCGAGGACAGCATCGGAGAGTTGATCATGAGGGAGGCCGCCGTCGATGCTGCCGCTCTGTGGTGTCTTCAAATCACCCAGGGTGAGCGCGAGTTGGAAGAGCACGCGAGGGTCGGTGTCCGAGACACGCGGCGCCAGAGCAGACACTGCCTCGTCATTGGTCATCCCCCCATGGGTGAGCAGGGTTTCACAAAGGCGAATGGCGTTCTCCCGTACGCCGCTCGATGCATCGCCCAAACGGGGCAGCACCACCTCCTTGCTGAGGGCGCCGAAACTGCGCAGGGCCCACATGGCATGCATTCTCCCCAGAGGATTGGTGGATTCGCTGGCGAGCTTCTTGAGCAGGGGTACAGCGGCGGCATCATTGCGCTCGTAGAGGAGGCGCGCGGCGCAGTCGCGGTGCCATCCATTGGGATGCGCCAGGGTCTGCACGAGCTGGGCGGTGGTCATGTCGGCGGGCAGCGTGCCATCCAGCGCTGCGGCATTTCCTTTGCGACGCGACCAGTCAGCGCGCTGCGGGGTGATGCGGTAAACGCGCCCGCGGTCATTCCCGCTGTTCAAGTCGAGATGTTTTTTGATTTCGTCCGGAATGCTCCAGGGATGCTCGATGACTTCGCGATACATGTCGCAGGCATAGAGGCAACCGTCGGGCGCATTGGCGAAGTTCACGATACGCACCCAGGTATCTTTGCTCGCGATGAACTCGAAACCGTGCTCGTCATCAGGGCGTCGTCCCGTGAGAGAGGCTCCTTTGGGATGGATGACCTTGCGATGAATGAGCTGGCCACCCGCATCACCGCTGAAGGTGTTGTTGGTGAATTCCGGCCCGTAGGCATCGCCACGGTATGCCGTGGTGCCCGTGGCCCCGGTGAAGTAGCCGCTGACACGGCCGCCGCCTTCCACGGCGCCCTTCACCACGCCTGCCACGCGCCAGCGGGTGCGGATGATGCGCCAGGGCTCGTCCGGGCTGATGCGGAAGACTTCCGCGGCACCTCCATCTTCCGCGATGCTCTGGCGCACGGGCGGCATGGTGGCGTAGGGATTGCGGCTCACATAGCGGGCGTCATAGAGGAAGGCCTGCAAGTGGTCACTGTTGCTGCACACGAACTTGCGGCCCCAGTCATCATAGCTCATGCCGAACTGGCCACCGCCTGCCTCGAGTCCGAATTCGAACGTGCGCGGGTCGAACCAAAAATCACGCCCACCCAGTTCCATCTCGGGTAGATCCGGGCGCTTCAGGCACTTCACCTTTCCGCGATTCCCGCCACCGGCCTGCACATGGATGCGACTGTTCAATCCCCACTGCGGGCAGTTCGCCATGCCTTGCACGTTGATGATCTTCAAGCCGGTGCCGAAGCCGGTGTAAGTGATCTCGCGAACATCAGACTTCCCGTCTCCATCGTTGTCCTTGAAGAAGATGATGTCCGGTGTCGCGACGACAAACACACCGCCATTGGCACAAATCAGACCCGTGGGCCAGGCGATATTGTCGGCATAGACGGTGCTGCTCTCAAAAAGGCCGTCACCATCCTTGTCCTCAAGCATGGAGATGCGACCGAGGTGAGGATCCGCGTCGCGAATTTCGGAGTAGTCGATCATCTCACACACGAACATGCGGCCCCGCTCATCGAAGCTGATGGCGATGGGGTCGCGCACCTGCGGCTCATGAGCGGCGAACTCCAGCGCAAAACCCTTCTTCACCTGGAAGGTGGCGATGGCGTCCTTCGGTTCCACCGCAGGGTAGCGCGGCAGGTCTTTCGCGGGATCCACGGTCACCGTGCCCTTCGTTGCGCCATAGGCCTTGGCATACGTGGTCTTCGACTCGATCTTCTTTCCGGTCCCTGAAGGCTGGGTCTGAGCCTGGGCTGCGGCCGGGGCCACGGAATTCAAGAACCCGGCAAAAGCCAGAAGGCTGGGGAACACGAAACGATGCTTCATGGAGGGGAGAGATAATTGTGCCGGGAAAGCTACGGCACAGGAAGCTGCGAGTGCGGGCGGGGGATGACAGCTTTCGGTACTTTTGTCATGGCAGCCCCCTGTGGCACCGCGACATGTCGCTCACTTCTTCGGTGGATACACCAGCGCCGGCGCTTGTGATGTCCCCCCATGCCACAGGTCATATCTGGCACTGGCATGCTCCTTGAAGAAGCGGTCCAATTTCTCCTGCAACGCCACGCGCATGGCCGCATCGGACGAAGAAGGAGTCGAGGCGAGGTTGTGCTCCTCGCCAGGATCCTTCGAGAGATCATACAATTCATCAACTTCATCACCCAGCCGTTCCACGAGTTTTTGCGTGGGGGTGCGCACGCAGCGCATGTTTTCCATCTCGTAGTACACGACGTCGGTCCAGTCCGGCATAGACTCTCCGCGCAGCACGGGCGCGTAGGATCGGCCTGGGAGTTTTGCCTCAGCGGGAATGCTGGCTTTCAGTCCCAGGTGCCCCAGCAGGGTGGGGAAGAAGTCCACATGGCTCACGAGATTCGCTGCCACCTTTCCTTGGGCGATGTGTCCCGGCTGCCACCAGAGGAGAGGCACACGCATCTGCGCATCGAAGGTACTGAGGGGGCGCGTGTGGTCT
>JAEYUU010000692.1 GCA_023429545.1 Verrucomicrobiota bacterium | reverse complement strand
TGGCAGTACGGGTGCTGCGTCTCATGCGGATGTTCCGGATCTTCAAGATGGCTGAGTACATTGGAGAGGCCGGCCTGCTGTTGAACGCCCTGGCGGCGAGCCGTCACAAGATTCTCCTCTTCTTTGTGGCGGTGCTTACGCTCGTGCTGGTGGAGGGAACGGTGGTGTATGTCGTGGAGCGCGAAGCGAATCCGGATTTTGCGAATATTCCGCAGTCGATCTACTGGGCCATCGTCACGATCACCACCGTGGGCTACGGAGATGTGGCTCCCGTGACCGTGGCGGGAAAGATGATGGCCTCCGTGATCATGCTGACCGGATTTGCCATCATCGCCGTGCCCACGGGGATCGTGACGGCGGAAATTGGGGAACAGATATGGCGGCAACGCCGCCGCAAACGTCGTTGCCGGGAGTGTGGATGGGAGGACCATGCCTCCCAGGCGAGGTATTGCCAGCAGTGTGGAACCGCGTTGGATTAGGAGAGAAAGTCGTTCCGCCGATGAATCGCCAGGCACAATGGAGGCAGATTGTGGCGGGAGGACCTATGCGAGAGAGGCTGAAGGCCAGTAAATCTTTCGCCAGTCGCCTCGCGTAAAACCCAGACTGCGAATTGACCATCTCACGCGGTCTGGTACAACGGGATCACCTATGAAATCACATGTGCTGGCTGCACCGTTGCTCTGGAGTGCAGTGCTTTTCGGGGGAGGCGGCGTCTTGGCGCAAAAAGCTCCGGGCCCGGCGTCGGATCCTTCCACTGCTCAAGAATCGTCCGGCACCACGAGGGTGGTACACGACGGGGGGCAAAAGGTGGAGGAGCTGCTCGCGGACCCGGAGACGGCGCGGCAGATTCAGGATGGCAATGCAGATGAAGTCCTTCGCAAGCTCAAGAGTTCACGTGGTGGACCCTCCGTTACCGAACTGCGGAAAGGGGCATATCAGGCACTATTGAAATCACGGTCGGAGGCGGAAAGTTTCGCCCAGAAAGCAAGACTCCTGGCCGCACTGGCGCGCCTTAACAAGGCACCTGAATCCGAGATTGCCGCAGCCGAGCAGCTTGATCTTCAACTCAACCCCAACTGCGCCGACGTATGGACGAGGACATTGAGGGAGCCCCCGGAGGTCGGTAGATTGGGCGGGCTTGACCCGTTGAATGCGAAGCGGAGGGCAGGGCCGGGGGAACGCGGGTCATTATTTTTCCATCATTGTCTTTGCCACAGAGTATCCCTTGCTGTCCGTGCTGTTGAAGAGATTGCGGAAGAGTTCGCCAGTTCTGTCCTCCACCAGGCTGCCAAGGTAGCCCACCAGTTCGGTGACGCGATCCACTTCTTCATCAGTGCTCATCGCATCCTCCAGGATGCTCTGGGCGTGTGATATGGCGCAGCTCAGGGCAAAGAGGTCGGTGCCAATGTCCACCAGTCGGCCTAGCACCAGTTGCTGGCGCTCAAGCTTGGGTCCGAATTTCAGCATGGCGTGGAAGATGCCCCGGGCGAGTCGGCGACTCTCTGAACGGACGATGCGCATGGACTTCTCAAGCGAGGGATGCAGGATCCGATCATCGTTGCCATCGGAGAAGGGCATCCACTTGGCGGGATACCAGGTGGTGTAGTGTCTGCCGGCGCGGAAGAAGACCTTCGCGCGTTCTTTCATGGGCAGAGTGGGAATGAACATGGCCGCACCCAGGCGGAGGTGTGGGTCAAGCATTTCTCGGGCGATGAAGAGGCGCATGATTTCGCTGCTGCCTTCGAAGATGGTATTGATACGGGCATCCCGGAAGAAGCGCTCCACGGCGATGGCGGGCTCGCCACGCGCGCGGAGGCTGTCCGCGGTTTCATACCCGCGACCACCGCGGATCTGCATGGTGTCATCCACGATCTCCCAGCATTTTTCAGATCCCCAGAGCTTCGCGAGGGCGGCTTCGAGGCGGACATCCGCCATCTTGTCCTTGTCCACCAAAGAACTGACGTAGCGGACCATGGCCTCCATGGCGAAGCGATGCGCGGCCATGCGCGCAAGCTTGTCTGCGATGGCGGCATGCTTGCCGATCGGGGCTCCCCACTGCTCACGTTTCGCGGCCCAGTCAGTGGAGATCTCCACGCAGCGTGCCGCGAGGCCGGCGCAGGCGGCGGGTAGCGTGATGCGGCCGGTATTCAGGGTGGTGAGCGCCACCTTTAGGCCGCGGCCTTCTCCGCCGAGAATGCTGGCGCGCGGCACACGCACATTGGTGAAGCGCATCACGCCATTGTACAGAGCGCGTAGGCCCATGAAGTGGCAGCGTCGTACCACTTCCACGCCGGGGGCATTGGCCTCCACGATGAAAGCAGTGGTGGCGTGGGGATTTTTTGGCGTGGGGGTTTTGGCCATCACCACGAGGAGACCGGCCCTGGTGCCATTCGTGCACCAGAGCTTTTCCCCGTTGATGATGAAATCTTCCCCGTCGGGAATGGCGGTGGTCTTCATGCGCGCCGGGTCAGAGCCCACATCCGGCTCCGTGAGGGCAAAGGCACTGATCTCACCACCGGCGCAGCGGGGCAGGTATTTCGCCTTCTGCTCGTCCGTGCCGAACATCAACAACGGCTGTGGCACGCCGATGGACTGGTGCGCGGAAAGGAGCGCGGCGAGATTGCCGCAGTATCCACCGAGCAGCATGGCAGCGCGGGAATAGTTCGTCTGGCTCAGGCCGAGGCCGCCATACTTCACGGGAATCTTGATCCCGAACGCGCCCAGCTTGCGCAGGCCATCCAGCACGTTCTCGGGAATTTCGCCCTCGCGATCGATGGCGTCGGGGTCGGCATGTTCATCGAGGAAGCGCTTGAGCCGCGCGAGGAAAGCATCACCTTGGTCCCGATCCTCCAGCGACTGCATGGGGAAGGGAAATACGCGGGTGCTGTCGGGTGTGCCATTGAAGATGGAGGCGGCGAAGCCCAGGTTGCGCTCGCGATCATCGCGCGCCGCCTCGGTCATTTCCAGGGCCGCGCGCTGGCCCGCTGACATTTTGGAAGTGTCGATCACCGATTTCGAGCTTTCATCGGGTATGTTGATGGGTTTCATGGCAGTGAGTGGTGAAGATGTGAAATCCGGGCGACCTGCCCGATGGTTCAAGAGGTGGATGGGGGAAAGAGAGACTGGAAGGGTGGGTATCCGGAACCGAGCATCATGGCGAGCTCGATGTCACCCGCGCTGGTAGCCACGCCTTCCTCTAGAACCAGCGCGGCTTCCTTCCGCATGAGTTCATGCAGGTGCGCTGCCATGGCCTCCGTGTCGGGAAAGACAGACAGCGCGCGAGGCTTGAGCAGCTTCATCACTTCGGGATTGGGCTGGTCGCCCGCCTTGCTGCCGAAGGCGCGGTAGAAGCCCTGGCCATTCTTGCGGCCGAGCATGCCGGCATTCACCATGCTGGTGAGCAGCGTGGATCTGGGGATGCGCTCGCCAAAGGCATCGCGCATGGTCTTCTCCACATGCAGCGCAACATCGAAGCCAATTTCATCCAGCAACCGGAGCGGTCCCATGGGCATGCCGAACTCGGTCATGGCGTCATCCAGCGCCCAGGGGTCACGCATGGTTTCGGCCAGTTGCACCGCGCCCAGCAGATAGGGCATGAGGATGCGGTTCACTACGAAGCCCGGGCGGTCCTGCACCAGGATGGGCGTCTTACCGAGGGATTGCACGAACTTGACTGTGGTGGCAATGACCTCGGGCGTATTGTGTTTCGTGGTGATGATCTCCACCAGCGGCATGAGGTGCGCGGGATTGAAGAAATGCAGACCAATGACGCGCTCCGCATGCGGCACTTCCGCCGCCATTTCCGTGACAGAGAGTGCGGAGGTATTGGTCGCGAGCACAGTCTTCTCGCTGCTGCGGCCGGCCAGTTCGAGGAAGAGCTGTTTCTTCACGGCCATGTCCTCGACCACGGCCTCGATGATCACATCCATGTGATGCAGCGGTACGCTCTCATGGGTGGTCATCAGGCGGTCGAGGGTCTCGCGGGCCTGCTTCCTTGTGAAGGCATGGTGCTTCACACCATCGTGCACCAATTTCTGAATGCGGCCCACGCCTCGTGCGAGGAAGTCCGGCC
>JAEYUU010000725.1 GCA_023429545.1 Verrucomicrobiota bacterium | reverse complement strand
CTCATGCTTGTGCGCGCGGCGTCGCAGCTTGGCCTGCGTGCACGAGTGACGGATGCCTCCCAAGCATGTCCCGCGCAGCGCGAAGTCTCGGAATTCTACCAAGGCAGTTATCAATCCGCCGAGGCGCTCGGGAACTTCGCCAAGGGAGCTGACGTGATCACGCTGGAGAATGAATTCGTTGATGCCGCGCTCCTTGCGAGCCTGGAAAGGCAGGGCGCCGAAGTGTGGCCATCCTCGCACACAATGTCCCGAGTACAGGACAAGCTCATCCAGAAGCAGACGCTCAGAAATGCGGGGGTGCCGGTGGTGGAATTCCTTCCTGTAAGCGCCGGGGACTCGTTCGACAAGATTGCCAGAGAACTCGGATTGCCCTTCGTACTGAAAACAAGATGCCTCGGCTACGACGGCAACGGGAATCATACCATCCAGCGAAGTGAACACTTTGCGGCTGCATTGGACAGGTTCGGCGGACCTCAGGCCGGTCTTTACGCGGAGCGGTGGTGTCCTTTTGAGCGTGAACTCGCCGTTATCGTCACTCGCAGCAAGAACAGAGAGCACGCAATCTATCCCGTCGTCGAGACACGTCAGCGCAATCACGTCTGCGAACAGGTTCTTGCGCCCGCCCCCATCGCAGAGGCGATGGCTGGACGCGCGGCGCAGCTCGCCCTTCAGGCCATTGAAGCCATTGATGGAATTGGAAGTTTCGGGGTGGAATTCTTCTTGCTGAGTGACGGGACCCTGCTGGTAAATGAGATCGCCCCACGCGTCCACAACTCGGGTCACTACACCATCGAAGCATGCGAGTGCTCCCAGTTCGAGAATCACATCCGCGCCATCCTCGGCCTTCCGCTCGGAAGCACAAGAATGCGTGCACCCGCAGCGATGGTAAACTTGCTCGCTACGACCACCTCCTCCGGAGCACCGCGCGGCCTTGGCAGAGCCCTCACCATTCCCGGCGCCAGCGTGCATCTGTACGGAAAGCCTCATGCCTCACCCGGCCGGAAAATGGGACACGTCACCGCGTTGGGCACCACCGCCGATGAAGCTCTCGCGGTTGCGCAGAAAGCGGCCGCCAGCATCCACTTCGACCTCCCCCTTCTTACATGAACAGCGACGACCAACCCCTCATCGGTATCATCATGGGCAGCGACTCCGACTGGCCCACCATGCGCGCTGCAGCGGAAACCTGCCGCGAATTCGGCGTCGCCTTCGAAGCGCGAGTCGTCTCCGCTCATCGGACGCCCGACGACATGGCGGAGTATGCGCGCTCCGCCATTTCCCGGGGACTCCGTGTCATCATTGCCGGAGCCGGAGGTGCTGCGCATCTGCCAGGCATGATCGCCAGCCACACGGTGCTGCCCGTTATCGGCGTGCCTGTGGAAACGAAGGCGCTCAAAGGCATGGACTCACTCCTCTCCATCGTGCAAATGCCCGCCGGCATACCCGTCGCCACGGTTGCCATCGGCAATGCGCGAAACGCCGGGCTTCTCGCGTTGCAGATTCTCGCCACCGCAGATTCGTCATTGCGCCAGAAACTCACCGGCTTCCGGGAGCGTGCCGCCACTGAGTCGAGGTCGAAAGTCGTCGGCCTGGAATAAAGCTGCGGGTTCTCGCAAGGCGTCGTCCCCCACCCTGTTCTTATGGCACGCTTTTGATCAATTCGGGTATGCTGGCACCTTGAAACTGCCCGCTCTGGGCGGTAATCTGGGTGGTGTATTTCTGGGCAAGTTCTTTTCCATCCGCAAGGAGCGCCGGGTATCTGGACTTGAGTTCCTGAACGTTCAGGGTGCGGCCCCTGTCGTAGTAGAGCTTCGCCAGCTGGCCGAGCGCGTAGGTGGAGCCAAAGGACATGGCGATACCCCCTACAGCGTCGCCGATCCTGCCTCCCATTTTGCCAGCGACTGCTTTGCCGAGCTTCCCGGTGAGCCGGCGCGCGAAGCCTTCGAAAACTTGCGAGGCAAGGCCGACACCCAATGCCCCCATGAACTCAACGATCGATTTGCGGTCGAGCTCGACGCCCCGCTCTTTGCCAATGCGATAGACCATCTTTATCTGCATGGGCACGATGGCGAGAGTGGCCAGCGTCTGGGGAAGCAGTTCGAGCGCACCCCCGGCAATGGCGTAGCGAAGAATCATCGCGTCGGTCTCCCTTGTTTGCACTGCTGTGGGGGAGGCTGCCGGAAGGATGGCAAGCGCCGCGGCTTCGGCCTCCATGGACTGGGTGCTGGCAACGGGAAGATCGAGTGCGGCGCGAAGCTGCTCCAAGAACTTCTGCTCGGCGGCGCAGCAGAGATCGTCGGCGTCGCACACGCATACGGCCATCTCGTAAGCGAGCCTGCGTGCGTCTGGAGTCCGGAGGCGCGAGGCCAGCGTGGCGACATCGGTTTTCTTCAACAGCACGTCTTGATGGAGGGCCGCTAGATCGACATCTTTATTGTCGAGCGAAACGGCGACCTGTTTCAGGTTCGTGCGTTCGTGCTGGTGCCTTTCGCCATCAGCGTAGGATGCCATCAGGCACAAAGTGAGAATGGCTTCGGTTTCGGACGTATTCAGCGTTGTCATGAGTTTGAGCGGGGTCGTGGGTTCAGACGCGGGGGGGAAGCTTTCTGCTTTTGGCGATGGCAAAGGCGGTGCACGTCTCCACGCCGCCCAGGATTCCACCGAGCAAGATGCTGCTCGTTACGGATGCGCAGGGTTCCGCTCGGGAGGCGCCGCCATTTTCACGTCCGTCTTTTTGGTCCGCACCAATGAAGCGATCACGGAAACAGCGAGAATTGTGACGATCACCCCGAGGGAGATGTCCGTGTCAATCTTCCAGGGCGAATGACCCAGGCACATCTTCACACCGACAAAGGTGAGCACCGCACCGAGTCCGACCTTGAGGTAGTGGAATTTATCCATCACCTCCGCGAGCGCAAAGTAGAGCGAGCGCAGGCCGAGTATGGCGAATACATTGGACGTATAGACAATGAAAGGATCGGTGGTGACGGCGAAGATGGCCGGGATCGAATCCACCGCGAAGATCAGGTCGGTGAACTCCACGAGAATCAGCACCACAAAGAGCGGCGTGGCCATGCGGACGCCGTTTTCGCGCACGAAGAACCTGTCCGCGCGGTAGTCACTGGTGACTGGCATCAACCTCTTGAACCAGCGCACCAGCGGATTGCGCTCGGGGTGGATCTCTTCCTGGCGCTTCACCATCATCTTGACGCCGGTGAGGATGAGGAACGCGCCGAACACGTAGATGATCCAGGCGAATTCCGTGATGAGCGCAGCTCCGAGAAGGATCATGATCGCGCGCATCACGAGTGCGCCAAGGATGCCCCAGAAGAGAACCTTGTGCTGGTACAGCGCCGGCACCGCAAAGTAGGAGAAGAGCAACGCGAATACGAACACGTTGTCCACACTGAGCGATTTCTCGATTACGTATCCGGTGAAGAATTCGAGGCCCTTTTGAGGTCCCATAAAATGCCAGACGCCGAGGTTGAAAAGGAGCGCGAGCGTGACCCAGACGACAGTCCACGCAATCGACTCCTTGAAGGAGACGATGTGCGCCTTTCGGTGGAACACTCCCAGGTCGAGTGCCAGCATGAGGAGGACGAAGAGATTGAATCCGATCCAGAGCCAGAGGTTGTCAGTCATGGATGGTATATGCGGGGGTCAGATGAAAATACGGTTCGAGCCTTTACCAGCCGGTTCAGCGAGGGTGCAGGGAATCAAAGGCCTGCTCCAGGCTGCGCGCCCGAGGGGGAAGGATGTTTGCATGGTGATGGGTGGACCTTTCCCGCGCCTCAACCCCGTGCGCCGTGCAACGAGGTCTTGAGGGGCTTGGGGCCACGTTGCGCACGTTTCTGGTGCCGGTGTTCGATTCGGGCCTCGAGTTGCTCCATCATTTTGTCGAGTGCGGCAGGCAGCGTGTGATCAATGGCTTCTGCGAAGACGTCAGGCCCAGGGGTCACGAGGTGCGCCGTAATCCGAAATGGAGGGCTGGCGTCAACACGTTGCTCGATGAGCACATGGGCCTGTTCGACCCGCAGTGCTCCACTGAGCGATTCGAGACGTTTGTGGACGAGCTCCATGAAGGACTCTGAAGGCTGATAACGGGGATGCTGAATGCTGATTTTCATGAAGACACTGTTGCCGACCCGTCCGCATTCGACTATTACGCATTTGCGAACCTATCATTCGTTTTTATGGAAACCGTTGTGCCTGGCGGCGACTGGCTGAACTACCACCACCTGCGCTATTTTCATGCGGTCACCCGTGTGGGGAGCATCACTGGCGCCGCAGAATTGCTGCGCACATCTCCGTCCGCGCTTTGCGCACAGGTAAAGCAGCTTGAAACCGCCCTGGGCGAGACGCTCTACCGCCGCACCGGTCGCAGGATTGAGCTCACGGACTTCGGGAGAACCATCCAGGGCTATGCGGACGAGATCTTCTCACTGGGCCATGAGATCCTGAGCACGGCGCGGCGAGCACCAACGCCCCGCGCGCTACGCTTGAGTATTGGCATCGTGGATTCTTTTCCCAAGCTGCTCACGCTCGATATTCTGCGTCCAGTCTTCACCCATGATCCGGTGATTCACGTCTCCTGCCGTGAAGGCAAGCTCGAAGACCTGCTGGGCCAACTTGCCGCACACCGGCTCGATGCGATTCTTGCCGATGAGCCGCCGCCTTCCAGTGCGAGTGTGAAGACCTTCAATCATCCGCTTGGTTCCAGCGGGATTACCTTCTGCGCCGTGCCTGCTCTCGCCAGGCGATTGCGCGGCCGATTCCCGCGTAACCTTCACCGTGCGCCGATGCTGCTGCCAGCACCCACCACGGCATTGCGCCGCGATGTCGAGCAATGGTTTCGTATGGCGCGGATTGAGCCCGTGGTCATGGGAGAGTTTGAGGATGCAGCCCTCGCGAAGATCATCGCGACCGAGGAGATTGGCATCACGCTGGTGCCGACCGTCGTTGCGGCTGAGGCGATGAATCGCTACGGCTTCGTGGCATTGGGCCGCACAAACGCCTGCGTCGTGCAGCTTCACCTTATCACCGCTGAGCGCCGCATCGAACATCCCGGTGTGGCACTCCTCGCACGGGCGACCGAGACTCCGCGCCGAAGGACCAGACGATGAGCGGAGCTCCCAAGGAGGCAGTGGCTCAGGAGGCCGCAGAAAGTCAGACAGGAGAACTGCCAGCATCCTGGCAACTGCCCTGCCCAGATCCGTTCGTTGGAGTGCTCACTTTACCCGTTCGAGCAGATCCAGAATCTTCGCCGTGATTTTGACCGAGGCATCGCGTTCGACCCGGTTCGTGCCGAGCCAGGTCTCATATCCGCCGAGTTCGTGCTGCGGGGGCGTGGGCAGGTAGCCGTTGCTGCCATTCGCCAGCTCGATGGTGAAGGTGGATTTGAAGGGGCTGCGGGACTTGATCTCCAGGCCGATCTCCGTGAAGACCTCGAAGGGAATGGCGGCGATACCGAGATCGCCGATGCGGAAGGCCTGCATCACGCAGCTCACCTTTTCGGGCTTCGCCTCGTGGGCGGCGAGCGTGCGCTCGGCATAGGGCTGCTCCAGGCGATGGACCGGCGTGGCGTCCTTGGGCTTGGCCAGCACTTCCTTCGCCCACTTCACCATCTCCGGCGTGGGACGACGGACCGCCAGCTCCAGATTCTCCACGGCGGCCTCCAACGGCACCCAATCCTGATATTGCAGTGTCCCGTGGACGCGCAGCACCTCGGTGGCGAGATCGCCGGCGACGAGCTTGATCTTTTCATACGGAGCGCGCGTCACCGAGGGTGTCTTGCCGCTGTAGTCGTTGTTGTTCACGTCGCCGCAGGGGCCGTTGGCGAGCATGCCGACCACGGGCGGATGTGAGCCCGGGACGGCGAGCTTCCCCTCCACCTGCCGGGAGAATTCGCCGAAGTAATCCGCGGACAAATGTTCGCGCGGCACCCCGCCGACGTAATGCAGCCAGTAGTTAGCAATCAGCGCGATCTGGCGCCCGTCCGCCGCCTGCACGGAAAGACAATACACCTCGGGGTTGGTCGGTCCGGCAGGTCCGGCAAGACGTGGGCGCAGCAGGCTGCTGGGATTCATCACCGCGCGATCCTGCCCGCCAAAGGGATTCGGATTCGTAACACCCTCCTTGAGTAGCCAGCGGCGGTTGAAGACATGCTGCGGCACCCGGCCCGCGCCCCATGCGATGCGCGCGGGCTCCAGATTGTGCAACGCACGGCGCACGCCGTCCACGACACGCGAAATGATGAACTGGCGGTAGTTCAGCGACGGATCGGCATTGGTTAGCGCGGAGACGCTGGAATGCGTGTGCGTGCCGGAGAACATCATGTTTGCGGCGGGGATGCCCGTGGCGGCCTCAATCTTCTGCTTTGCCTCGTCCCACACCTCGCGCCCCAGCGAGATGGTGTCCGCCACGACAAAAGCTAGCTTCGTACTGCCATCGTCGAGCACGAGGCAGCGGGCGTGCAACTCGTCATGCACATGCGCCGCGATGGGCCTCGGTGCAAAGTTCCCCACGATCTCCATGCCCAGCGGCGGCGTGATGTTGCTTGTGGCCGCACCAGCCTTGAAAACGCGCGGCGCCTTTTCCTGCGCGGAACTGGGCGAGAACGGCAGACTGAGGAAGCCGAGGACGAGGAGGAGAGACGCAGGGTGTTTCATTGGTCCCTGAGCATACGCGCTGAAACGCGCACTTTTGCGCCTCCTTCACAACCCATGGCGAGGCGCCACCGCATGCTCCGGCGCCGGTGCTGCGCTCGCGTGGAGGATGCCTTCTTGATGGAGGAGGCGAAGCAAAGAGAGGAAAAGCAATCCGCGCTGTCCTGGCGCGCTTGGGATGTTCGTCACTCTTTTGACGGGCTGCGGCAGCGGTCCTGCCCCCGCCAAGCCAGACTTCAGCCCTTCCAGCCCATGAATCGAAACATCTTCATCACCCTGCCCGTCGTCGATCCCTCCAAGTCCCTGGCCTTCTTCAAGGCGCTGGGTTTTGACCACGATCCCGACTTCACTGGCGACGACGCTTCGTGCATCGTCATCAACGACGGCACTCATGTGATGTTCCTGACGCATGCGAAGTTCACCAGTTTCATGCCGAAGTCGATCTGCGACACGAAGACGAGCACCGAAGTGCTGCTCTCCCTCAGTTGTACGAGCCGCGAGGAAGTCGATGGACTGGTGGCGAAGGCCTTGAGCGCCGGGGGCACGACCCAGGGGAAGCCGGAGGATGACGGTTTCATGTACCAGCACGACTTTTCCGATCTCGATGGCCACCAATGGGGGCTCTTCCATATGCGCACCACGCCTCCGCAGTAGTCGCGGCGAAATCAGCGATTGCCCAACCCCTTCGTTTCGGGACGGTGTCCGTTCAATGTCTGACCACCCGCTGCTGCGCCGCCTGCCTTCATCATCCGGCGCTTCCAATGATGAATTGCTGAGCTGCTTCCTCGAGTACGTGACGGAAAAGAAGCTGGAACTGTACCCGGCGCAGGAGGAGGCCGTGCTGGAGCTCTTCGAGGACAGGAATGTCATCCTCAACACTCCGACCGGCTCTGGAAAGTCACTGGTGGCAACGGCGTTGCATTTCCGCTCATTGGCGATGGGGCGGCGCTCGGTCTACACCAGCCCGATCAAGGCCCTGGTGAATGAGAAGTTCCTGGCGCTCTGCCGTGACTTCGGGCCGGACAACGTGGGCATGGCCACGGGTGATGCCACGGTGAACCGGAATGCTCCCATCCTGTGCTGCACGGCTGAGATTCTCGCGAACTACGCCCTGCGAAATGGTGCCCAGGCTCCCTTCCGCGAGGTCATCATGGACGAGTTCCACTACTATGCGGACCAGGAGCGTGGGGTCGCCTGGCAGGTGCCTCTCCTTACGATGAGCGAGTCAAGATTCCTCCTCATGTCCGCCACCATGGGCCCGATGGATTTTTTCCGGGACGAACTCACCCGCCTGACGCGCGCGGAGACGACCATCGTGTCATCACGGGAACGCCCCGTGCCCCTGGAGTTCAGCTATGTGGAGACACCGGTGGATGTCACGCTGCAAGAGCTGGTCGAGGCAAAAAAGACACCCGTCTACCTTGTCCATTTCACGCAGAACGAAGCCGCCCAGGCGGCGCAGGATTTGATGAGCCTGAACTTCTGCACTCCGGCGGAGAAGGCATCGATCAAGGACTTCATGGTGGGCATGAAGTTCACGAGTCCCTACGGGAAGGAAGTGAAGAAATACCTCGCTCATGGCGTGGGTATCCATCATGCGGGACTGCTCCCGAAATACCGCGTGCTGGTCGAGCAACTCGCGCAGCGCGGCCTGCTCAAAGTCATCTGCGGCACGGACACTCTCGGCGTGGGCGTGAATGTTCCGATTCGCACGGTGCTGCTGACGCGCCTGAGCAAATATGGCGGGCAGAAGGTGTCCACCCTTTCCGCGCGGGACTTCCATCAGATCAGCGGTCGCGCCGGGAGACGCGGTTTCGACGACGTCGGCTTCGTGGTCGCGCAGGCGCCTGAGCATGTCATCGAGAATCTCAAGATGGACGCCAAGGCCGCCGGCGATGCGAAGAAGCTGCGCAAGATGGTGAAGAAGAAACCACCGGAGGGTTTTGTGGGCTGGAACGAAGACACCTTCAAGAAACTCCAGTCGGCACTGCCAGAGCCGCTGACCTCGCGCTTTCAAGTTTCGCACGGCATGCTGCTCCAGGTGCTCAGCCGTGACGGCGATGGCTGCCGCGCCATGCAACGCTTGATTGCCGACTCGCACGAGACACCGAAGGCAAAGAAGCAGCACCGCAAACGCGCCTGGCAGCTCTTCCGCGCTCTGGTGGATCGCAAGATCATCGAGATACTTCTCAAGACCGAGCAGTCTGAGGGAAGGAAGTTGCGGTTGAATGTCGAGCTTCAGGAAGACTTCTCCATCAATCACACGCTCGCGCTCTATGTGATCGATACACTCGCCATCATCGATCCCGCCTCCCCCACCTATGCCGCGGATGTGATGACGCTTTGTGAATCCATCATGGAGAATCCGGACACCATCCTGCGCCGCCAGCTCAGCAAGGTGAAGGACGAGGCCATGGCCCACATGAAGGCCGAGGGCATCCCCTACGAGGAGCGCATCGCCCGGCTGGAAGAGCTGGAGTATCCGAAGCCGTGCCGCGATTTCATCTACAGCACCTTCAACGAGTTCCAGGCCGAGCATCCCTGGGTGGGCCAGGATCACATCCGCCCCAAGAGCATCGCCCGTGAAATGTTTGAGAACTTCCGCGGCTTCGCGGACTACATCAAGGACTATGACCTTGACCGCGCCGAGGGCGTGCTCTTGCGTCATCTCTCCGGGGTCCACAAGATCCTCACGCAAACCGTGCCGGACAAATTCAAGACCGAGCCTGTGCAGGAGATGGAGGCCTGGCTCGCGGGCGTGCTGCGCGGCACCGACTCCAGTCTGCTCGATGAATGGGAGCGCCTGCGTGACCCCAACTGGAAGCCGAGCGAAGATGAACCTGCCTCCACGGAGCCGGTGGACATCACGCGGAACAGGCGGGAGTTCACCGCCCTGGTCCGCACCGAGATCTTCCGCTTCCTCCGCCCCCTCGCCATGGGGAACTACAAGCTGGCGTCGTCCATGGTCTCCCAGCCTTCGTCCACATGGAGCGAAGACCATCTCGTGGCCACGCTGGAGCCGTATTACGACGAGCATGAGCGCATCAGCCTCGACAACGAAGCGCGCAATGGACGCCACACCTA
This sequence comes from Verrucomicrobiota bacterium, assembly GCA_023429545.1. Taxonomy (GTDB): domain Bacteria; phylum Verrucomicrobiota; class Verrucomicrobiia; order Verrucomicrobiales; family Verrucomicrobiaceae; genus Roseimicrobium. The sequence continues at coordinate 3,439 of JAEYUU010000725.1, read as the reverse complement.
CGTGGAGCCTTCTGAGGACAAGCGCACCTGGCGCGTCTGCCAGGTGCTGGTGGACCCCGAAGGCCTGAACGACTGGCAGGCCGAGTTCAGCGGCGATCTGGAGCAAGCCCGCGGAGCTGGCAAGCCCACGCTATCGCTCTTTGCCATTGGGCCGGTGGTGCCTGAGTAGGCCCAGTGGTGTGCAGGACGCTCCCAAGCTCAACTGCTGCGCGCATCTCGATGTCGGCTGGGGGGGCTTTCATGCCGGAGGCATGGCAGCTTGTAGCCGGTGGTTGAGCATAGCGACACCACCGGAAACGGGAAATGATGTCAGCACTCCGGCAGGAGTGCCAGCGAGGGTGTAGAATGCTGCGTATCCTGCTTGTGACGATGCTGGCATCGCCTTCGGGATGCACCGATTCTCTGCCTCATCCGGTGGTGTCGCTACGCTCAACCACCGGCTACAAGCTTTGATCCCTCCGGGATCGAAAGTGGCTGCAGTTTTAACCAAATAGCTGTGGCGCCGCGTGCAGTGAGAACGCTCCGAGAATCAACTGCCGCGCGCGTCTTCGTGCCGGCTGGGCGGCGCGGAGATGAAGGCTGGCAAAGGACCGAGATTGCCATCACCCTCGGCGGCCTGATCCCGCAGCGCAGCAGCGATGGCACGCGCCAATTGCGCACGATAGGTGGGATTTGCCAGTGATTTCGCCTCGCGTGCATTGGTGATGTAACCGCCCTCGACGAGAATGCACGGAATCTTCGGATTGCGGGTCAGCCTCAGGCGGCGGCGCACGAGGCCACGCGACTTATCTTGTGCGGAGACACCGGTGAGATTGCGCTGCACGCGTTTCGCGAGGGTGTAGCTGTCCACGCGCCACCAGTACGTCTCCGGTCCCGCGAGCCGCCGCGAGCCCGCGTTGAAATGGATACTGACGAGCACGCTGTCCCTTCTGTTGGCCCTACGAACGCGATCATCGAGATCCACAAACACATCCGAATCGCGCACCATTACCACGCGGAAGCTTCCCCGCAATTCGCTGCGCAGGCGTCTTGCCAGATCGAGCGTCAGCGTCTTTTCCACCAGCCCGTTGCGGCGCGAAACCGCTCCCGAGTCTCTTCCACCGTGCCCCGCATCGACCACGACCGTGCCAAAGCCGCGTGGTCCCGCGCGATTTCCCCACTGGTCCAACTTGGAACTGCTCGGTCCCCTCGAACCCGGCGAAGTGGAACTGCAACTCGCAAGCAGCAAGGTCAGTGACAGCAACGCCATGCCACTGGACAGCAGGAAGAATGATCTGCGATGCGGTTGCTTCGTGGTCATTCGTGTGGGCTTTCAACCTGGGAAGTTTTGGAGAAATGCAAGGATGGGTCAGTCAACACTGCCTCGCGGAGAGGTGTTCACTGATCACGGCATGTCTCGGATACACGGACGCCTCTGCATCCAACCGCGCAGTACTCGCGGATGAGGAGCAGGATGGATGCCTTTTCCGCTCGAGAAGGCCTCAGTACTTCGGAAAAATATCCGGCGTCGGGAAGCGGTCTTCGTGGCTGAAGTTTCCACCGCTGTTGAGGTATTCCTCGCGGGGCATGTGGACATCGGGCCAATCTGCGGGACGGATGCGGATGATGCGGGTGGGGCGGATACCCTCGGTGATGAGGTCCGTCTCAAAACGGATCTGGATGCCGCTGCTGCCCAGTGGGGCTTCTCCGGGGGCCTTCGTGATGTCGAGGATGGAACCGCGTGAGGCCATTTGTGTGGGTCCAGCGGTGCCGCCTTCGGTATGCTTCAGCGTGTTCTCCACCCCATTCACCAGCACCGGGCGGTCCTTCATGAACTCGGCGTAGAGCGAGGCGTCCATGCCGCCGAACAGGGTTGCGGTCACGGTGGCGCGACCGAACTTGCCATACTCCACGGCATCCACCCACGCGGGCATCCAGCGGCTGCGGATAAAGGTCTTGTGCGACTCCGTCTGGAGACGGGCGGCGCGTTGCATCGCGGCGTCGTCCAGCCAGATGTCCGAGATGTGGAAGCGGGTGAACACACCGCCGGGCGTGGGCTTCCACGTGATCCCCAGCAGGACCGCCTGGCCATCGAGCGATTTCTTGCCGCTGGCGGGCCAGATGCCCTCGGCGATCAAGTCGTCGAGCGCGAGGCATTCGCGACCGCGCCAGATGCGTGTGGCGGCGTCGAACGTCAGTGTTTCCTCGCTGGCCTTGCTCTCCCCGCCTGCGCCACCTGCCTTCGGTTCGCGGCTGGCGACGAGCATACCTTCGCCGCCTTTGAGTTCCAGTTCCTTGAGCTTCCAGACCAGTCCCTCGCGCTGGCAGTGGCTGGGCTCGTCTTCCAGGAGGAGGACGTGGTTCTCAGCGGGCGCAGTGCCGGCGTCACCGTAGCTCGATCTCTTCTCCTTGTTATGGATTGGCAGCACCGGCACGGCGGAGATCTTCGGGTCTGGAGGAAGGAAGGCCCGGACGTGCAGCATGGTGCCGAGCGGGATGTCCCTGAGATCCGCCGGTGCTCCCTGATAACGAACCATGCCGTAGGGAAGCAAGGCAAAAGGATGCGGATCATTCCGGCGAAACACACCTGTCCCTTGCACGCGGAGGCTGCCCCGGCGGTTCGCATGATCCACGAACACCAGCTCACCCCGATAGGAGTGCGCTTTTTCCAAAGGGGGGAACTTCCCCGCCTCAGGCCGGAACGGCTCGTCTGCGGCGACGGCGGCGTGTACGCACAAGAGGGAGGTGAGGAGAAGGATGACCCGGGTCATGTCAATTGTGCTTGGTTCCTGGTTTCTTAAGTTCAGCTCTCTAGCAAGGCGAGCAGTTCAGCGGACCGGGGCATCGGGGTGCCCGCGACTTGCCGCACGCCAGTTCCACACCTCCTCCGCCCACCTGATTAGGAAGCCGGCGCAGCGGCTCCCCACCGGTGATTAGGCTCGCCATACTATAGACCAGAGGAGTGCCATCAGGCGTCACCTGGAATGTGAGCGGCGGGAAGATCATCGGGGGCTCAGCGTGTCGGTGGGCAACGAAGAGCTGGAAGTCATGGGGTAAACTTCACCGCAACCTTGGGCACTGCGGCTTTGATTTTCTCCTGCGTTTCGTGGGAGTAGCGTTTCGGGTAGTAGAACTTCAGTTCCTTGAGGAATGAGAAGGCTGCCAGTTGCGGCAGATGTGCTTCGGGCCGCTCGAAATGGCCGAGTTCGAGGGATTCGAGCTGGGCCATGGTGGCGAGCAACTTGAGATCGTCATCGGTGGTGGTCTTGCAGTTCGTGAGGGTGAGGCGCTTCAGTGTTTTGACCTCCTTGATGATGGGCAGTGACTCAGACTTGTCGAAACCTTCGCCGAGCTGGAGGTTTTCGAGTGGCAGCGCGGTGATGTTTTTCAGCGCGGCAGGCGTGGCGTGCGCTCCCAGTTCGAGACTCTTGAGCCTGGAGAGCTTCGCGAGGTTCGGGGC
>JAEYUU010000513.1 GCA_023429545.1 Verrucomicrobiota bacterium | reverse complement strand
GTGTGTAGGCCTCCACCATGCCCACGAGAGTCTGGCCTTCGGTGAGCTTGAGGGAATAGCCATCCACATCACCGCTCTTGTCGAGCCGGCCATTGATGCATACGGGCATCTGCTGGAGCACCTGAGTCTTCTCAGGTTCATCATTCGGCTCAGCTTCCCCTGTCTCAGGCAACGTTCCAATGCTGAACCAGCGCGGTTCGGAGGCCCCGTCTGCATTCATCGCATGCACGAGGTAGAGCCCGGGCTTTGCCTCTGCCGTGATGGCCACGTTCCATTCCCGCTTCTTCCCGGACAGCGTGAGGGTCATGCCCGGCGCATCCGTCCAGAGCGCCGTCTTGTCATCCAGACGGCCGCTGGCCGCCATGGTGAAGGTGGACCCGATCTGGCCGCCCGCGGGGAAGAGCGCCTCCAGCTTGGGTGCTTCCGCACGCACGGCTGCGCCCGCCACGATGGTGGCCAGCGCTCCCACAATCACGGAGCGGATCGCGCGCACCTGGGATCTCACGCAAAGAGCTCCTTGATCGGCTTGCCGCCATTCACCAGATGCACCGGCCGGCCTGTGCTGGTGTGCAAAAGTTGATGCGGATCGATGCCCAGCTTCGTGTAGAGCGAAACGGCGAAGTCCTCGGGTGAATAGATGTTCTCAGAGGCGTAGTAGCCCTTGGGGTCCGTTGCACCCACGATCTGTCCCTCGGGAATGCCCGCGCCTGCCATCAGCACGCTCATTGCGCCAGGCCAGTGATCGCGTCCGGCATCCTTGTTCACCTTGGGTGTGCGACCGAATTCCCCGAGGCAGATCACCAGCGTGTTGTCGAGCATGCCACGCTGATCGAGATCGGTGATGAGGCCGCTCAAGCCGCGATCGAGGCGATCCGCGTAGCTATCCTTGAAGGTCTTGAAGATGCCCCGGTGATGGTCCCAACCGCCCCAGTACGCCACGGTGAAGGAGACGCCCACTTCGGCGAGACGGCGCGCCAGCAGGAGCCGCTGGCCGAAATCATTCTCACCATACAGTTTGCGCACGCTCTCCGGCTCCTTGTTCAAATCAAATGCAGCCTGCGCCTGCGGCGAAGTCACGAGTTCCATGCCCTGTTGGTAGAACTGGTCAAAGCCCACCGTGGGATCGTCCGCCAGTTGATCCTTGATACGCTGCATCCGATCCAGCGAAGCACGAAGATCATTGCGGTTCATGGCGCGGCCTTCGCTGATGCTCGCAGGAATGGCCACATCCCGCACACGGAAGGACTTGTTGCTGGGGTCGCCGCCGATCACGAACGGCGCATGCTGCGCGCCGAGGAAATTCGGTCCGCCGGAGCGTGACACACTCGGCAGGCTCATGTAGGCCGGCAGACCGCCGCGCACACCGCGATCATAAGAGACCATCGAGCCAAACGAAGGATGGAAACTCACAAACGCTCCACAGCCGACCGGCACCGGCGTGGGCGAGCCCGTCATGAGGTAATGATTGCCACCGCCATGGTTCGGATCCTTGTGGCAGATGGAGCGGACGACGGAGAACTTCTTGAACGTCTTCGCCAGGAGCGGCATGGTCTCGCAGAAGTGTACCCCGGGCACGCTGGTGGGGATGGACTTGAACTCACCGCGGATGTCCTGAGGCGCTTCCGGCTTTGGGTCGAAGGTCTCGTAGTGCGAAGGCCCCCCATCGAGCCACACCAGGATGCAATTGATCTGGTCCGCGCTGGATTTCCCCCGCGCTTGCGCGGCCTGCGCGCGAAGCGCCAGAACGTCCGAGAAGGCAAGGCCACCCACGGCACCGAAGCCGACTTGCAGGAAGTCGCGGCGGCCGAGGCCATTGCAGTTGGTTTTGATGAGACTCATCCGTAGCGGAGGGGGCGGTAGTTCAAATACGCGGCAGCAATGCAGCTTCTTTTCAGTGGTTGAATACGAACTCGGCGGAGTTGATCAGCGCCCAGGCAAGATCTTCGAGCGCATCCTGCCCGGTCCCCTGCGGCTGATGCAGGAAACGGATGGCCGTGCGCAGTTCCTCCTCCTCAGGCAGCCGGCTGTAAATGGTGAGGTAGAGCTCTGAGACGAGGCCAACGTCCGGCATGCCTGACTTGGCCAGCTGGCCGATGCGGCTGTTTGTGTCGTTGAGCTTCTCCTGCAGGTCGTTGGAGTTCATCAGGTGCAGAGCCTGGATGACGCTGGACTTGCGCTCGCGCTCACAGGGGCACTCCTGGCTGGCATTGGGCCGGCCAAAGGCATCGAGGAAGTTCGACTCCAGCTTGTGATTCCATGTCTGCACCGCGCGGGATTGCGGAGGGAGACCGCTGTACTTGTCCTTGATGCCGGTGACATCGCACACGGCGTCCAGCAGAACCTCTGCACTGAGCCGGCGCTTCAGACCGCGGGAGTAGTTCTTCGTGTCCGCCACGTTGTGCTCATTGGGCTCGGTGCTGAGCTGGTAGGTGCGCGAGTTCACTATGGTGCGCATGAGATGCTTGAGATCAAACCCATGCGCAGTGAAGTCCTGTGCGAGCCAGTCCAGCAACGCTTCATTCGTGGGTGGATTGGAGACGCGGAAATCGTCCACCGGATCCACGATGCCGCGTCCGAGGAAGTCCGACCAGATGCGGTTTACGATGGCCCGGGCAAAGAACGGGTTCTCGCTGCCCGCCATCCAGTCCGCCAGCCGTTCACGTGGATCCTGGCCGTCCACATAGGGCATCTCGGGGCCATCGGGCGGCTTCGGAATCATCACGGCATCGGTCACCGGGTGCGTGACGTTGCCGCTGCCGCCGTACCACCAGTACTCTGCCTCACCTGAGATGGGTGCGGAGATGCCCTGGCCTTTGCGCTTCATCTGACCAAAGAAGGCGGCGAGCTGGAAGTAGTCCTCCTGGGTCCACTTCTCACTGGGGTGATGGTGGCACTTCGCGCAGTCGAGCCGCACTCCCAGGAAAATCTGTCCTACGAACGAGGTGGTGTCCGCAGGTTCACGCTTGTCGCGGAAGACGGCCACGGGGCCATACTCATGGGTGCTGCCCTGCGCGGTGAGCAGTTCCTTCACCATCGTGTGATAGGGCTTGTTTTCCCGGAAGCTTTCGCGCAGCCATTGATCCAGCAGGTACACCGGCTTCACGCCTACTCGGGAGGGGTTGGGCCGGATGAGGTCACCCCACTTCACCGCCCAGTGGTCGGCGTAGTTGGGGTGCTGCAGGAGTTCATCCACGATCCGGGCGCGTTTGTCGGGACGGGTGTCCGCCAGGAACTTGCGCGCGATGTCCGGCGTGGGCAGCATGCCGATCAGGTCCAGCGAGGCGCGCCGGAGGAATTCCGCATCCGTGCAGGTGCCAGAGGGGAGCAGGCCGAGCTTGCGATGTCGTTCGTACACGAGTCGGTCAATCTCATTGTTCACCGGCAGGCTCGCATAGAAGGACTCGGGCAGCACCTTGTCCGCGGGGACCGTGATGCGCGCCACATCTACCATCCCCATGTAGCGCACGACGATCACCCCTTCACCACTCACCTTGCCCACAGTGACCACGCCCTGCTCATCCACGGAGGCCATTTCCTTGTCCTGTGAAAGGTAGTCCGCGAGTTGGGTCACATCGCGTGTCTTGCCATCCGAATAGGTGGCGGTAACCTTGAGGGGTTGCGTGGCGGACTTCGCATAGGTCCGCTCCCGAGGCTCCACCGCCACGGACGTGAGCCGGGCCTCGCCCTCGATGGCAAAGGGGACGCCCTGCTGCATCCAGGCAATCAGGGTACGGTAGGCTTCGCTGTCCTTTTTGATGCGCTCGCCGCCTTCGTGTGTCACGGCGCCGGTCGCCTTCTTCAGCAACAGGCTCTCTTCCGGCGCGGCCAGAAGAAGGCGCCTGCCACGAGCGTCGCGGACGATTTCGTTGTGGTCGTGCTGCGGATCATATCCGAACACGGAAAGCTTGAAATTGTTCTGCCCCTCGGGCTTGGCGTGGCAGTTGCCTGACGCGCAGCCCGCCTTGATGAGATGGGGCATCACATCATTGGTGAAGCTCACGGGATTCTCGGCACCCACAACTCTCCCCAGCGACAGAATCGCAAAGGTCATGGAAAGAAGGGAACGGAGCATCCTCAGACTACGTGGAATCCACTGGATTTCTTGCGAATGCTACTTTGATTCCAGCTCGCCCTTGGGCTGCCCGGTGACGGCGTCCCAGATGTAGACTTTTCCGCTGAATGCGCCTGCGAAAACCGTCTTCGCATCCCCGGTGATGGCCACGCTGGTGAGGTTCTCACTCACCGTGGTGAGCTTGCGTTCCTTCCCAGTATCACTGCGCTGTGCACCAGTGTGTTTGGTGAGTTCCGTGTACACGCTGCCGCTGCCCTTTTCATTCACCACGGCCAGGGCCTTCCCATCAGGAGTCCACGACAGGGCGGTGTAGACAGTCTTCTTGTCGCCCAGGGAGACATCCTGCTCCCGGCTCTTCACATCCCAGACCTTCACTTCGCGGTCTGCGCCAGCGGTCGCGATCTGTGTGGCATCCTTGTTGAAGGCCACCGAAAGCACATGGTTGGTATGCCCTTCGTAGGTGGCCACCAGCTTCAGCGTTGTGAGGTCCCAGAGCCTGGCCAGCCTGTCCGCGCTGCCGCTGAGCAAACGGTCACCCGAGGGCGAAAGCCGGAGCGTATACACGGTGTCCTCATGCGCCTTCCAAGTTGCGGCCAGCGTGCCATCCTTGAGGTTGTACTTCCTCAGGAAGCCCGCGCCTCCGGCCTCGCCATCCGCGGCAAAGAGTGTGCTGCCGCTCCTGTCCACGGCGAGCGCGGTGATGCTGCCGAGCAAGGGGCCGTCCAGGGAGCGGACCTGGTGGCGGGTGATGGTGTCCCATATCATGATGCGCTGATAC
>JAEYUU010000498.1 GCA_023429545.1 Verrucomicrobiota bacterium | reverse complement strand
ACCACAATCTGATCGCGACCCAGGCCCAGCAAATCACCACACGCCAGTGCGTGGCCATCCTGCAAATCGCCGGTGATCACGTGGCGCTCCGGATTCGGATTGTTGGGCTTGGTGATGTCGATGGGATACGCCGTGAGATGCGTGCCGTGCATGGGTTCGATGCCGGTGACGAAGATGGTCTTCTTGTCGAGCCTGCCCAGGCGCACCTCGCCGAAGCCGGGCAGCGGCTCCTTGTAGGTGAGATGCTCCAGGCTGTGCACGGAGGCGACCTTGCCCTTCTCCCACAGCGCGGTGGTCAGGCCCTCGCGTCCACCGATGACGATGGCCTCGCGCTTCCGATCATCCAGACGGCGGATGACATCGAAGTTGTGAGTCATGTGCATGTCATTGCTGATGACCTCGGTCTTCCACTCCCCCTTGGGATCCGCGGGTACCTTGTAGGCCAGCACCTTCACGCCATCGCCTTCGCCGTTCTTGTTGCCGCGTCCGTGGAGGGGCGCCACCACCAGGTCGAATTTGTCCGCTTCGCGCTTCACCCACCTCATGCGGTGCACGGTGGGCTCATGGGGCAGCTTCACCGCCTCCCACTTCTGCGTGCGATCGGCTGGCGGGATGAGGTAGAAGACCGCGCCGCTGTTCACCGTGTCACCGGGATTCCACTCCGCGCCCACCGCGATCTCGCATTTGCCATCGCCATTGATATCGCGTGCGGCGATGCACACGTTGTCCTTCGGCGTGAGGTTCTCCGCGATGACGTGCTTCTTCCACGTCGGATTTTCGTACCAGACGATCTGGGTCTTGTCCGCGAGCAGGATGTCGAACTTTCCATCACCCTGCACATCCGCGATTGCCAGGCCATAGCCGATCTCGATCTGGGTGTCCACGTCCTGGGCGGTGAAGGCGGGTGACCTCGGTGCCGGTGGCTTCTCCTGGGCGGAGACCGGGAACGTGGCAGCAGCGGCAAGGAGCAGGCAGAAGAGGGGCGTGCGGTGCATGGGAATGTTCGTTGTAGCAAAACGTCACGGAGCGGGGAACGCCTTTCTTCTGTGGCGACCCAAAATGACCCCAGAAAAAAGGCCGCCCTGCCGCAACATGCACGGTGCGAGCCACGTTGCCGCACGGACATGAGACGCATTTTCCTCCCCGCCTTCCTGCTGGCCGCTTCCGCCGCCCTCCTGGGTGCCGCTGAACCCTCACGGCCCAACATCGTGCTCATCTATGCCGATGACCTTGGCTATGGCGACATCAGTTGCCAGGGAGCCACACGCGCCAGCACGCCGAACATTGACCGTCTCGCCAGGGAAGGCCTGCGCTTCACGGATGGACATTCCTCCTCCGCCACCTGCACGCCCTCACGTTTCTCCATGCTCACCGGCGAGTATGCCTTCCGCCAGCAGGGCACGGGCGTGTTGCCCGGGGATGCGGGCCTGATCATCAAGCCGGGCCGCACCACGCTACCCTCCATCCTGCAGAAGGCTGGCTACAAGACCGGAGTGGTGGGCAAGTGGCACCTCGGGCTGGGTGAGGGGAATGTGGATTGGAACGCGGACGTGAAGCCCGGGCCGCTGGAGATTGGGTTCAACTCCAGCTACATCATGGCTGCCACGGGTGACCGCGTGCCCTGCGTCTATGTGCAGGATCACAAGGTGGTGGGCCTCGACCCCAGCGATCCCATCAAGGTCAGCTACAAGACACCTTTCCCCGGCGAACCGACAGGGAAGGCGAATCCGGAGATGCTCAAGATGCACCCCAGCCACGGTCATGACATGGCGCTCATCAACGGCATCAGCCGCATCGGCTACATGACCGGCGGCAAGTCGGCACGTTGGGTGGACGAGGACTTCGCGGACGTCATCACGCGCGAAGCGGTATCATTCATTGAGAAGAACAAGGACAAGGCCGAGCCCTTCTTCCTGTTCTTCGCCACGCATGACATCCACGTGCCGCGTGTGCCGAATCCCCGTTTCGTGGGGAAGACACCCATGGGCCCTCGCGGGGATGCCATCGCACAGCTTGACTGGTCCGTGGGCGAAGTGCTCGCGGCCCTCGATCGGCTGAAGCTCGCGGAGAACACGCTGGTCCTCTTCAGCAGCGACAACGGCCCGGTCGTGGATGACGGCTACAAGGATGACGCCGTGGAAAAGCTTGGCGACCACAAGCCCGCCGGCGAATGGTGCGGTGGCAAGTACTCCCGCTTCGAAGGCGGCACGCGTGTGCCCCTCATCGTGCGCTGGCCCTCACGGGTGAAGCCCGGCGTATCCGATGCGCTCGTGTGCCAGGTGGACCTCTCCGCCAGCCTGGCCGCATTGACGGGCCAGACGATTGCCAAGGGGGATGCACCCGACAGCGTGAATGTGCTTCCCGCCTTGCTGGGTGAATCCAAGGAAGGTCGCGATCACCTGGTCGAGCACGCTGGCGGCCTCACGCTGCGCAGAGGTTCGTGGAAACTGATTCCTACGAGCAAGGGACCGAAGGTGAACAAGAACACCAACACGGAGACCGGAGCGGATCCCGCCGTGCAGTTGTATGACCTGGCAAAGGATCCCGGTGAAAAAACGAACGTGGCATCATCGCATCCGGACGTGGTGAAGGAAATGCAGGCGCTGCTCGACAAGGTCGCCAACGAGGGAACACCGCGCTCCTGATTGCCATCCATTCACCCATCCATGAACGTGCGTGCCTTTTTGCTTTCACTCGCTGTTGGTATCGGGACCTTGGTGGGGACCGGCGCCACCGCGCCTGCAGCCGATGCCGGGAAACCCAATGTCGTCTTCATCCTCGCGGATGATCTGGGCTGGGGGGACCTCGGCTGTTATGGGCACAGCCAGATCAAGACGCCGAATCTGGATCGCCTGGCGAAGGAAGGCACGCTCTTCACGCAGTTCTACGTGAATGGCAGTGTGTGCTCGCCGAGTCGCTGTGCCTTCTTCACCTCGCAGTACCCCGCCCGGCAGGGCATTCATGGGCACTACGCCACGAAGCAGATGAATGAGTCGCGCGGCATGTCGCAGTTCCTTGATCCCAAGGTTCCGAACGTCGCGCACATTCTGAAGTCCAGCGGCTATGCCACGGCCCACGTGGGGAAGTGGCATCTCGGCTGGGCGGATACCAGGCTGGATGCGCCCGCGATTGGGGACTATGGATTCGACTTTGTGGGCACTCCGGAGAAGAGCGGCGCGGATGGCCCGGATCTATTGTTCCGGGCCAGGTCCACTGAGATCTTCGTGGATGAGACACTCGACTTCATCAGGAAGCACAAGGAAAGACCGTTCTACGTGCAGATGTGGACGCTGGTGCCGCATGCCACGCTGAATCCCACCGAGGAGCAGATGAAGCCGTACGCTCACCTGCGAGCAGGAGGTCCCAAGTTCCCGTTCGCCAGTGCTGCGCAGGTCTTTTACGCCAGCGTCACGGATCTCGATACACAAGTGGGAAGGCTCATGGATGGCCTCAAGGAGATGGGGCTGGAAGAAAAGACACTCATCATCTTCAGCAGCGACAATGGTCCGGAGGACATCCACATCCGCAATGCCGGCCACAGCGGTGTGGGCAGTGCGGGACCGTTCCGCGGACGCAAGCGCAGCCTGTATGAAGGCGGTGTGCGTGTGCCCTTCATCGTGCGCTGGCCGGGGAAGGTTCCTGCGGGACGCATCGAGAATAATGCCATCGTTGCCGGGGTGGATTTCCTGCCCACGGTGTGCAACCTCACCGGCGCGAAACTTCCCGATGATATCAAACCCGATGGAGAAGACGTGAGCGACATCCTGAAAGGCGCCTCCCGTGCGCGGACGAATCCGCTGCACTGGGAGTGGCGCTTCAACATAGCGGGTGAACCCTTCCACCGCAGTCCCGTGCTCAGTGTGCGTGATGGCAAGTGGAAGCTCCTCCTCAACCCTGACAAGAGCCGCGTGGAGCTGTATGACATTCCCGCGGATCCCACGGAACTGAACAACGTCGCCGAGCATCATGCGGACATCGTGGAGCGCCTCAGCAAGGCCGCCATCGAGTGGCAGGCCACGTTGCCGAAGGGGCCAAGCGACCCTTCGGCTGGAAAGATGAGCTATCCCTGGCCGGGGACCCCAAAACAACCGGCACGATCTCGCAAACAAACCGGGGGATGAGTTGCGTATAGGTGGGAT
>JAEYUU010000475.1 GCA_023429545.1 Verrucomicrobiota bacterium | reverse complement strand
GCCCCTCCCCAGCCATCGGGTTTCTCAATAGTCTCCCATGAAATTTCAATTTCCCATGCCTCCCTGCCTCAGCGAATCTCCCGCCATCCGGCTTGTTAGTTCATCGAATCGGCCGGTCTCCCCATGGAAGCCCTAGGTTTTTTAGTCCTGCTGGTCATCTTCGTCCTGGTGGTGGTGATTCCCATCGCAGCCATCGTCATCGCCCGCGGTGCCCGGGACCGGGCGGAGGCCGCCGAGCAGCGGCTCGATGCCCTGCGATCGCTCATGACGGATCGGCAGGGTGATTTCCTTAAACGTCTCTCGAGATTGGAGGCGCGTGTCGGCAGTGCTGGCGCGGGCAAAGAAAAAGAGGACGTGACTCCGTCGGCGGTCGTGGTCGCTTCCGCTGCGGTCGCGCCCCCATCCGCCCCGGCTGCGGAGACGGTGACCATGGGCAAGGTCCCGGGCGTCGTGTCTCCCCCCGCACTGGGTGGCATCCCGATTACCCCTGTTGAGGAGGTGGAGGAAAAGGAAGCGAAAGAGGAAGCGCCCGGGCCCGCGAAGCCCGCCGTCACCTCCACGTCATCACCATCAATCCCGCCCCCGCTGCCATCCGCCGCTGGGAAGGCGCCACTTCCTCCCGCTCCTCCGGTGAAAGCGCCCACTCCCCAGCCTTCCGGAATATCGCCTCTCCCGCCTCCGCCCCTTGCGGCGAAGGCGCCTGCCACGCCTCAGGGCGTCACCCGTCCAGCAGCCAGCGCCGGCACTGGCCCGGCCTTCAGTACCAGCACGCTGGAGCAGTTCATGGGCGTGAAGCTCTTCGCGTGGGTGGGTGGTCTTGCGCTCTTCCTGGGCATCGTCTTCTTCATCAAGCTCTCGCTGGAAAAAGGCTGGATTTCGGAGGAGGCACGCATTGCCATCGCGTACGCCACCGGCCTGTCGTTGGTCGCCGGGGGCTGGGTCATCAACTCTCGCAGGCTCTACACGGTCCTGGGGCAAACGCTCTGTGCCACAGGCGTGGTGGTCCTTTATGGGGTGACGTTTGCGGCCCACTCGTACTACGCGTTCCCGGCATTCACGCCCATGGTCACGTTCGCGATCATGTCGGTCATCACTATTGGCGCCTTCCTGCTGGCGGTACGCATGGATGCGCAGGTGGTGGCCATCCTTGGCATGCTCGGTGGCTTCCTCACGCCCATCCTCTGCTCCACGGGACAGGATCGACCCTTCGCACTGTTTGGTTACATCGCGCTGCTTGATATCGGCGTGCTGGCCGTGGCCTTGCGCAAGCGCTGGCACTACCTCGCGCCGCTCGCCGCCGGGGGCACCGCCCTCATGCAGGCAGGGTGGGTGCTGCAGTTCTTCACGGAGGGAGGCTATGCACACAGCGACAGGCTGTGGATTCCCGTGGGAATATTCCTGGGCTTCGCCGCGCTCTTCACCGCAGTGGCGTGGTGGCAGGCGGGCATGCGCAAGGAAGGCAATGTCTTCCCTGCCGTCGCGGCGCTGATGCTCTGCGTGAGCGCCATGCTTGCGGCCACCGCGTTCGTGGTGCACGCGGATTCTCCCGACCGGCCGGCCATGCTTTTCGGCTTCGCCTTCGTGGTGAATGCGCTCATTGCGGCACTCGTGTGGAAGGAAGTTCGCATGGAGGCTGCCATGCTGCCGGCGGCTGGCGCCACGGTGTGCCTGCAGCTTGCCTGGGGCACTCGTTTCTTCGTCTCCATGGACTATGCGCAGGGTGGGAAGACCTGGGGCGCCATCGCCATCTTTCTTGGCTTCGCGGCGGTGGCCACGGCGTTCCTGTGGTGGAAACAGCGGACGCGGAAGGTGCTGCCGGGAGGGGGAGAGTTCGGATACGTGCCCGCAGCCACGGCGTTGTTGTTCTGTGCGAGCGCGCTGGGGGCTGCATTCGCCTTCCTCGCGTTTGAGAGCATCACCTCGCGCCCGGCCACCCTCTACACCTTCCTGCTGCTGGTGAATGTGCTCGTGATGGCCGTGGCCTGGCTGGACCCGAGAGCCCGCGCCGCACCGATTCTGGCAGGCCTGGCGACCTTCCTCCATCTCACCCTCTGGACGACCGGCCGGCTCATTGCGGACCAACTTCCCGCGGCGCTGGTGGTGTATCTGGTCTTCGGGGCGCTGTACACCGGGTTTGTGGCGCTGTGGCAAAAATACCAGTCGCTGCCCCTCGGTCTCCAAACCGGCTGGGTGCCTCTGCCGGTGCTGGGCATCATGATGATTCCGGTGCTGCATTTCCCGGAAGTCCACCTGCTGCTCTGGCCTGCCATGCTGGTGGCGAATCTGCTGGTCATCGGTCTCGCGGTGCTTTCACGAAAACTGTCCGCGGTGCTGGTGTCGCTGGTTCTCACCATGGTGACCGTGGCCGTGTTGCTGCTGAAAATGCCGCATGCCGATCTGAGCCGGATGCCGCTCTTTCTCACGGTGCTGGGCGGGTTCGCCCTCGTCTTCTCCGCCGCAGGATGCGTGCTGGCGAACCTGGTGCTGCGCTCGGAGAGTGCAGATGCCACGGATCGCGAGATGGCGAAGATGCTCCCCGTGGGCGCCGCGGCCATGCCTTTCCTGCTGCTGGTCATGGCGGTCACGCACCTGCGTGTGCCGGAGCCCTCGCTCGTCTTCGGCATGGCCCTGCTGCTGTGCCTCTTCATGCTGGGACTCGGAATTTACATGCGCATCACGGTGCTGCCCCTCGCGTCTGCAATCGGCGTGCTGCTGCTGGAGTTTGCCTGGCATGTCAATACCTTCAGCACCACCTACCCGGTTGTGCCGATGCTCTGGTATCTCGGCTTCGGTGCGGTCTTCATGGCGTATCCCCATGTCTTCCGCCGCCAGCTTGAGGACCATGTGCATCCGTGGGCCGCGGCGGCGCTGGCATGGGCTGGCGCCTTCCCGCTGGTTTATGATGTGGTGAAGACCGTGTGGCCGAATGATGTCATGGGCCTGCTGCCCGCCGCCTTCGCGGTGCCTGCCGCGCTCGCCCTTCTCATCGTGGTGCGCCGTCATCGCGTGGAGAATCCGGCGCGCCTCGCACAACTTGCGTGGTTCGGCGGACTCACCCTGCTCTTCATCACGCTCATCTTCCCCATCCAGTTCGAGAAGCAGTGGATCACCCTCGGCTGGGCGTTGGAAGGCGCGGCATTGTGCTGGCTCTACCGTCGGCTGCCGCATCCCGGCCTGCGTGGCACGGGCACCGCACTCCTGCTGCTGGCGTTCATCCGCCTCGCGCTGAATCCCGCCGTGCTCACCTACCAGACGCGCAGCGACACGATGCTGCTCAACTGGCAGCTTTACGCGTACAGCCTCGCTGCCGTGTCCCTCTTCCTCGCCGCGTGGTGGCTGAATCCGCCCCGCCATCTCATGGCAGGCATCAACCTCCGCGGCATCTTCGCCACGCTCGGCACCATCCTCCTGTTCCTGCTGGTGAACATCGAGATCGCCGACGCCTTCACCGCCCCGGGCAAGCCGTACATCGCCTTTGAGTTCAGCGGCAACTTCGCCCGCGACATGACCTACAGCATCGCCTGGGCGTTGTTCGCACTCGCGTTGCTGGTCGCCGGCTTCGCCATGCGGAATGCCCCCACGCGCTACGCCGGCATTGCCTTGCTGGGCATCACCCTGCTGAAGCTGTTTTTCCATGACCTCTCCCGCATTGAAAGCATCTACCGCATCGGCGCGCTGATTGCCGTGGCCTTGATTGCCCTTGCGGCTTCGTTCTTGTACCAGCGGTTCCTCAATAGGGAGGAGCCATCTCGGTAGGACGGTTGGAGCGTGCCACAGGGGTGGCA
>JAEYUU010000425.1 GCA_023429545.1 Verrucomicrobiota bacterium | reverse complement strand
GTAATCAGGCCGGGAACCACCGGATCCACGCGCCTATCCACCTACCGTCCCGGAGGGACGGCGGAAGGGGCAGCCATTCTCGGGGTGGCTATGCTTCATGACAATGGAACGCCTTCCAGCGTGCCCTTCGGGACGCCCACTCTTTGCATCCATGATCCGGTGGTTGCAGTCGCCTTGGCTCCCTTCACCACCGGTTACCATCCAGCGTCCCTCCGGGACGAGCTTCAACTTCGCTTATCTCAGACCACAGATCATTTCGCCGCTGCTCCATGAACGCTCACCTCGAACTTCAACGCCTGCAGGCCCAGACACGCCGCACGTTCCTCACGCGCAGTGGTGTGGGACTTGGCAGCATCGCCTTGCAAAGCCTGCTGCATCACGGTGCCCAGGCGGCGGCACTGCCGAAGAACACGGCGAACCCTCTGGCAGTCAAGGAGCCGCCGCTGCCCGCGAAAGCGCGCGCGGTGATCTACCTGCACATGAGCGGCGCGCCGCCCACACTCGACCTCTTCGACTACAAGCCGAAGCTCAACGAGCTGAACATGCAGGACTGCCCGGAGTCACTCATCAAGGGCAAACGTTTCGCATTCATCAAGGGGCTGCCGAAGATGCTGGGCCATCCGCACAAGTTCAAACAAGCCGGCAGCAACGGCCTGCACGTATGCGAGCTGATGCCGGAGTTCATGAAAATCGTGGATGAGGTGGCGGTGATCCGCTCCATGAGCACGGATCAGTTCAATCACGCGCCGGCGGAACTCTTCGTGCACACGGGCAACATGCGCGCAGGCAGCGCGGCCATCGGCTCCTGGGCGACCTATGGCCTGGGCAGTGAGAACAGCGACCTTCCCGGCTTCGTGGTACTGCTCAGTGGCGGCACGGATCCCACGGGCGGGAAGAGCCTGTGGAGCAGCGGCTTCCTCCCGAGTGTGTATCAGGGCGTGCAATGCCGCACCACGGGCGAGCCCATCCTGTTCTCCAGCAATCCCGATGGCATGAGCCGCGACTCACGCCGCCGCACGCTGGATGCGCTGGCGAAGTTGAACCAGATCGAAGCGCAGGAATACGGCGATGCGGAAACGCTCACGCGCATCGCGCAGTATGAATTGGCGTTCCGCATGCAGGCCGCCGTTCCGGAGGCCTTCGATATCACGCGCGAGCCCCAGCACATCCTCGAGATGTACGGCGCGAAGCCGGGCGAAGGATCATTCGCCAACAACTGCCTGCTGGCCCGTCGCCTCGTGGAGAATGGCGTGCGCTACATCCAGCTCTTCGACTGGGGCTGGGATATTCACGGCACCGGCAAGGGCGATGATCTCGTGAACAAATTTCCCGAGAAGTGCAAGGATGTGGACAAGGCCTGCGCCGCCCTTGTGATGGACCTCAAGCAGCGCGGCATGCTGGAGAGCACGCTCGTGGTGTGGGGCGGTGAGTTCGGCCGCACGCCCATGAATGAAGCCCGTGGCGGCAGCAAGTTTCTCGGACGCGACCACCATCCGAACTGCTTCGGCATGTGGCTCGCCGGCGGCGGTGTGAAAGGCGGTGTCGTCCATGGCGCCACCGACGAACTCGGCTATGACGTCGTCGAAGGCAAGGTCAGCATTCGCGACCTCCAGACCACCATCCTCCACCAACTCGGCTTCGACGCGAAACGCCTGAGCTACCGCTACCAGGGGCTGAACCAGCGCCTCATCGGACCCACGGATGAGGGGCGACTGGTGCGGGAGATTCTGGCTTGAGACTGTTCTCCCTCTTCACGATGGTGTCTTTTACCCTGCTGGTTGTCACTGGGAATAGCGAATCCACGTGACACAAGGCCGATCACCTGTGTTATAGATCGCGCGTTTTACCAACTACTATTTAAATGCGTGAAGCTCACTGACCATGCCAACAATGCCTTGGAGGAGGTTCTATCGACACAGGTGATTACGATGAATATTTTCACCGACGCAAACAGGACAGATCGCCAGTTCCATTCAGATCCCCATCCCAATTCCGCATACAATGAGCGCGCAAACCAGTACCTCAACCAGCATGCAGTTTGTCACATGGTTGACGCCTACCAGTGGTACAATAGTCAAGTTTTTGCTCTGCTAGCTACGCACGATTCCGCCGCTTTTGAACGATTTGCCGATTCCGTCAGCCTAAATGGAAAAGACATTGCCAACATCGCGTCAGGTGGAAATCCGCTTGAGATTATTGCCAGTAAAGCGCGCATGCGAGATGCGACAGTTAGGCAACATTTACACAAGACTCTCGGCTTGTGGGAGGAAGCCGAGACGTCAGCGCTTGTAGATATACGGAACAGCTGCGTACATCACCAGCGCAGAGACTTTGAAGGACGGATAGCGCGTTTCATTCAAGGTCGAAAATCATCATGGGGACTTCTGGGTCAGATTTCTTTGTCTGATGGCAAGATCAACTTCTCGTCCAGTGCCTACCTCATTGCTGCGCAGATCTGCATGGCGCAGATCTCAATCTTTGACCAAATGGTTGCCAATCGATTCGCGCTCAAGACCTCTGATGCCACCCACTTCGCTCTTCCTCGTTCCTATCGCGGTGAGCAACAATCCTCTCGCCTCCTAAAAAACACCCCAGCATCATTGGTGAGAGAGCGTGTAC
>JAEYUU010000421.1 GCA_023429545.1 Verrucomicrobiota bacterium | reverse complement strand
TGCCGGGACAGAGCCATCCTCATGTAAATGCCCCATGAGCAGGGAAGAGGAGTTTTGTGAAGGCCGTGTAAAGGTGCGGCCCGACCAAACCTCACCCCTGTGCGCTCCCCCTTGCGAATCGCCCGATTCGTAGCCGGGACCGGACATCTCCGGAGCCAAAAGCACCCATGGCAGCGCGTGTTTGCACCGCCGATTGAGGTACTACACCAGGCGTTCCGTCACATCTCCGCGCTTCAGCTCGGGCGGCACATGGCCCACAAAACGGGGTTGCAGGCCGATGGTCTCAAACAGGTCGCTGACCTGCCTGAGGGTGATCTTGCTGGGATCATCAATCTCAAAATACACCATGTCATGGGCCGCATCGACCTTGTAGCGGGCGGCCAGCAGATCCATGTGGTTGCCCAGATGCATGATTCTCTCCTGATCACGGAGGCCGGGAGCGTAGACGAGCAGTTCAGTCATGGCGGGAGACGGACTTGGGAGTATTTTCATGCGAGTGTAGTGGGTTCGCCCTCAGCTTGTCCAGCTTGTTGAAAGCGGGAATCTGAGTCCCTGGCATGCCCGGCAGAGCGGGAATGCTAAGCCAGTCCTAATCAACCCCTTGACCCGGAATGGCTCGCCGGAGCTGACGACTGGCCTTCTCCCGGAGCCTCTTCTTTCCCGTCCCGCTCCATTGTCACCTTTCTCCCGCTTGCCACACCCGCCACCCCATGCGAGGGAAGACGCCATTTTGCCCGCGTAACGCCTCATGCCCAAAGACACCTCGATTCACAAGATTCTGCTCATCGGCTCCGGCCCCATCGTCATCGGTCAGGGATGCGAGTTTGACTATTCCGGGGTCCAGGCATGCAAGGCCCTGCGTGAGGAAGGGTACTCTGTCGTGCTCGTGAACTCCAATCCGGCGACCATCATGACGGACCCGGAGTTCGCCGATCGCACGTACATCGAGCCCATCACGCCGGAGATCGTCGAGAAGATCATCATCAAGGAGAAACCGGATGCGCTGCTGCCCACGCTGGGCGGCCAGACCGCGCTGAACACGGCGATGTCCCTGCACCGCGCGGGCATCCTGGAGAAGCACAACGTGCGCATGATCGGCGCGAAGGCGGATGCCATCGAGAAGGGCGAAGACCGTCTGCTCTTCAAGAACGCGATGCTGAAAATCGGGCTCGACCTGCCGCAGTCCGGCGTGGCGCACACCATGGAGGAGGCCATCACGATCTCCGAGGAAATCGCGGAGTTCTTGGGCCGCCCCAGCCCCTATCCGCTCATCATTCGTCCCGCCTACACCCTCGGCGGCACCGGCGGCGGCATTGCCTACAACCGCGAGGAATTCGAATACATCGTCTCCCGTGGCCTGGATCTCTCGCCCGTGACGGAGGTGCTCATTGAAGAATCACTGCTGGGGTGGAAGGAATTCGAAATGGAGGTCATGCGTGACCGCGCGGACAACTGCGTGATCATCTGCTCCATCGAGAACCTCGACCCCATGGGAGTGCACACGGGTGACTCCATCACCGTGGCGCCCATCCAGACGCTCACGGATCGTGAGTACCAGATCATGCGTGACGCGTCTTTCGCGTGCATCCGCGAGATCGGCGTGGAGACAGGCGGGTCGAACATCCAGTTCGCCGTGGAGCCCAATACGGGCCGCATGATCGTGATCGAGATGAATCCCCGCGTGAGCCGCAGCTCCGCGCTCGCCTCGAAGGCCACAGGATTCCCCATCGCGAAAATCGCCGCCAAGCTCGCGGTGGGTTACACGCTGGATGAACTGAAGAACGACATCACACGCGAGACGCCGGCATCCTTCGAGCCGACCATCGACTACGTGGTCACGAAGGTGCCACGCTTCACGTTTGAGAAATTCCCTGGCGCGGATGCCACGCTCACCACGCAGATGAAGTCCGTGGGTGAGGCCATGGCCATCGGTCGTACGTTCAAGGAATCCCTGCAGAAGGCGCTGCGCAGTCTGGAGATCAAGCGTTTCGGCCTCATCGGCGATGGCGCGGATGTGGTGGTGGATGACGAGTCGCTCACCACGAAGCTCACGGTGCCGAACGCGGAGCGCATCTTCTTCCTCGGCCAAGCCTTTGCAAAAGGCTGGAGCGTGGAGAAGGTGTTTGAACTGACGAAGATTGATCCGTGGTTCCTGAGGCAGATTGAGGAGTTGGTGAAGGAGGCGCACAGTGAGCAACGCGAGCTTACTGAGCTTCAAAAAAATGCCGTCGCTCGCCAGTTGGCAGGTGAGCGGCCTCCTGGGGAAAGCGTGCAAGAGACGACGGCTTGGCTTCGCAAAGCCAAGCGTCTCGGCTTCTCCGACATTCAACTCGAGAGGAGGTTGGGTATGGCCAGCGGCTCGATTCGGAAGTTGCGCAAGGACTTGGACATCATCCCCACCTACCGCCTCGTCGACACCTGCGCGGCGGAATTCGAAGCGTACACGCCCTACTACTACTCCACCTATGGTGTGGAAGATGAAGTGCGCGATGGCGACAAGAAGAAGGTCATCATCCTCGGTGGTGGACCGAATCGTATCGGCCAGGGCATTGAGTTCGACTTCTGCTGTGTGCATGCCTCCTTCGCGCTTCGCGAGCTGGGCATCGAGACCATCATGGTGAACTCGAATCCAGAGACGGTCTCCACGGACTATGACACGAGCGACAAGCTCTACTTCGAGCCGCTTACCCTGGAAGACGTGCTCAACATCTATGAGCGCGAGAACCAGAATGACGAGGTGCTCGGTGTCATTGTGCAGTTCGGCGGGCAGACGCCTCTGAACCTCGCCAAGGGTCTTGAGGAAAACGGCGTGCGCATCATCGGCACCTCGCCCAAGAGCATCGAACTCGCGGAAGACCGCAAGCTCTTCGCCGCGCTGCTGGATGAACTTGGCCTCGCGCAGGCCCCCAGTGGCACCGCGACCTCCACGGAGGAGGCGCTGGCCATCACCGCGCGCATTGGTTATCCCAGCCTCGTGCGCCCCAGCTTCGTGCTCGGCGGCCGCGCCATGCAGATCGTGTACTCGGATGCCGAGCTCACGCAGTACATGCAGAACGCGGTGGATGCGACACCCGACCGCCCGGTGCTGGTGGACCGTTTCCTGGAAGACGCCACCGAGGTGGACGTGGACTGCATCAGCGATGGCGAGACCACCGTGGTGGGCGCCATCATGGAGCACATCGAGGAAGCGGGCATCCACTCCGGCGACAGCGCGTGCGTGATTCCTCCCTTCTCGCTCACTCTGGAGATGCAGGGACGCATCCGTGATGCGGCCAAGAAGCTGGCCAAGGCGCTCAACGTGCGTGGCCTGATGAACATGCAGCTCGCCGTGAAGGGCGATGATCTGTACGTCATCGAAGTGAACCCACGTGCCAGCCGTACCGCTCCCTTCGTGAGCAAGGCGATTGGCGTGGCGCTTCCGAAGCTCGCTGCCAAAATCATGGCAGGCAAGACACTCAAGGAGCTGGGCTTCACCTCCGAGGTGATTCCCACGCACCACAGTGTAAAGGAGGCCGTGTTCCCCTTCAGCAAGTTCACCGGTGTGGACATCGCGCTCGGTCCGGAAATGAAGAGCACTGGCGAGGTCATGGGCATCGACTCGGATCTCGGCATGGCCTTTGCCAAGAGCCAGATGGCTGCCGGCGGCGCGCTGCCCAAGGGCGGCAACATTTTCATCAGCGTGAAGGAAAGCGACAAGACCGTGGTCCCGCGCATCGCGAAGGGATATGCGGATCTCGGCTTCGCCATCTACGCGACACCGGGTACCGCCACCGTAATTGAAGAAGCGGGCATCCCCGTGAACAAGCTGCCCAAGCTCGCCAGCGGTCAACGCCCCAACGTGATCGACCTGATGAAGAACAAGGAGATGCACTTCATCATCAACACGCCCTCCGGCAAAAATCCGCGCGCGGATGAAGTTAAGATTCGCACCGCCGCCATGGCGAACCGCATCCCCATCATGACCACCATGCGCGGCGCGGACGCCGCCCTGAAGGGCATCAAGTCACTTCAGGCCAGCGAGGTGCAGGTGAAGGCGCTGCAGGAGTATCATTCCTAATCGGCAGGCCCCCAGGACTGGCGATAGCACCGGATTGGTGTGCGGATGAGTCACGCCTTGGCGTAGGACGATAGCGTCGTATACACCTGTGTTTGCGCTCCTCTGCCGTGGCTCCGTCACCTCTCGATTGATCCCGTGCCATCCCAAGGTAACAGGTCACCATGCGCCTCACTCTTCCCAAATGGTTCGATCTCCACACCCACTTCCGCCAGGGACCGGTGATGGCGGCCTATGTGCAGGCGCACAAGGATATGGGCTGTGCGGGGGCGCTGGCGATGCCGAATACCCAGCCGCCGGTCTCCAGGGTGTCAGGGGCGGCGCAGGATGATGGGTGGTCGATCGAGAGCTATGCGGCGGAACTTCGTGCGGCAGGAGCGGATGCGTTTGAGCAGTGCATCGTGCCGCTGTATCTGACACGCCAGACCACGGCAGCGATGATTCGTGAAGGTGCGGCTGCCGGATTGCTGCGGGCGTGCAAGTACTACCCGCCACACGGCACGACGAATGCGGAGCATGGACTTCCAATGGACGACCTCATTGGCGGCGAGGTCTTCCGGGCGATGGAGGACGCGGGCGTGGTGCTGTGCATTCACGGGGAACAGCATGCGCTGAGTGGGCCGGACTACATTGATGCGCAGCAGAATGCCGAGACGCGGTTCTACAGCGAACGGATGCCGCGTCTCGTCGAGGCGCATCCCCGCCTGCGGATCGTGTGCGAACACATCACGACGCGCACGGCAGCGGAGTTTGTGAAGAACACGCCGGATCACATCGGCGCGACGATCACCCCACAGCATCTGCTCTACACGCTGGGCCATCTCATTCAGGGGCTGAAATATCACCTCTACTGCCTGCCCATCGTGAAATTCCAGGATGACCGAACTGCGCTTCGGCAAACGGTGACGACCGCCGGCCAGGCCAAGTTCTTCGCCGGCACAGACAGTGCGCCGCACACCACCAAGGCAACTGCTTGCGGCTGTGCGGCGGGATGCTTCACCGGAGGTTGCGCTCCGCAACTCTACGCGATGGCGTTTGAAGAGGCGGGTGTCGATCTCGGCACATCTGAAGGCCAGGACCTCTTTGAGCGTTTCCTGTGTCTCAATGGTCCCGCGTTCTACGGTTTCCCGACTTCGTCGCAACAGTTCCAGATGGAGAAGGCACCCTCAATAACAGCCCTGCTTGAGACTCCCGCCGGTCCCGTGACGCCGCTGCCTGTTGGCATGGGCATGGAGCTGACGTGGCGGATCGTGGGGTGAGAGCATTTTTTTAAATGCCGTAGCCGCGCTCTCAGCGCTTCGTTTTGGGAAACCCCAAGCGGCGGAACAGACCCTGCCCCAAAACAACCGCGAAACACCCCAGCAAGAACACGGGCAGCAGCGTTGCCAGCCCTCCGGCAAAGACACTGAACTTCCAATTGGCGACCACGAACATCTTCAATTCGGTCGCCTGCGGGTTCTTCAGGAAGGCGTTCGACCGCTCAAGCACGGAATCGAGGTCATGTGGCGTGACCTGCACCTGGGCCTCCTGATTCTCGCCACGGATGACGAGAAAGCCCTGCGTCTCTGACTGCACTTTCTTGTCCGGACGACCACTGCGTCTCTCGACGCTAACGGACCCGGCTTTGGAATCCCTGGCGAATCCCACGACAGGGTCAACAGAGATTGTCTTGTAGGGGATGATGAAAAACAGGCAGACTTTTGCCTGCGCGGAGACCTTGTCTCCATGCCGCTCAAACTTGACCCATGACACCGGAGCGAGTGCCGTGACCAATGCGGGAACACCAAAGCAGATAAGCAGGGCAAATATCTGGAGGGGCAGCTTCGTCGGGTCATTCTTGGAACCGGTCTTTCTGACCGGTGGCTCATCGTCGAAGATGCGATTGACGCTGTTGCTCACATCCCCCCTCACGCATCACGCCGTGCATGATGCAATGAGAAAACGTAGTGTGCCCACGATGCCTACTTCTTCTTCGGCTTGCCACCACCCTGCGGCACCACCTTCACGGCATCGGCGGCGATGGGAGCTTGAGCAGGAGTGAGCAGTGGCAGATCTGCGGGGAGGTGTTTCACGAAGAAATCCTTGTACTGGATCTTCATCGCGGGGCCGACGTGCACCTGCACGGCGATGACGCCCTCCAAAGCGCGGCCCTTTTCATCCAGGTCCACGACATCGACGGTTTGTACGCCATCGATCCAGTGCTGGTGGTGATTTCCTTCCACGAGGACGCGGTACTCATGCCACTCGTCGGGCGGGAAGACTTGGGTGAGGAGCTTGCCCACCACCCAGGGCTGGCCTTGAGGATCGACCACCACCTTCTCCCCGGTGTGCGCGAGGATGCGCCGGCCGCGCTCTTCATAGAGCATGCCGTTGTAGTCCTCCCGGCCAGGGACGACGTCACACTGATAACCCGTAACCACCCACTCCCCCAGATCCGGCCGCTCCTTGCCGCGATACTGCAGGCCGCTGTTGCCACCCTTGGTGACCTTGACCTTCACCCGAAGTTCGAAATTCTTCACCTGGCCGCCTTTCCACGTGATGAAGCGGTTGTAGTCCAGCTTGCCATCGGTCACGCCGGTGAGGCAGCCGTCTTCGACCGACCAGTACTTGTCACTGCCGCTCCAGCCCTCAAGGTTCCTGCCGTTGAAGATGGCGGTGAATCCCTCCGGCGGTGAAGGCGCTTTTTCATCCGCAGCGAGTGGGAGTACGAATGCGATGCATGCGAGGCAGGGGAGAAAGCGGAACATGAGCGTTTGGGATAAGGTGCGGTGACTGCCTGTAAACGAATCAAGAGCCCGACTCTCTTTCTATCAATGGGTGTCGATGCTCCCACCCCTTGCGCATCTTGACTTCCTTTCCGCCAGGCGCGGTAATACGACTGCTCTCTCCCATGCACTCCCTGAACATCATCGCCACGCTGCGCACGTGTTACACGGACAAGTTCGGAGTGCCGCGTCAGTCCGGACTGGCGTCGGCCGCGTGGGGGGTGATTGAGTTCGCGCCGGCGTATCGTCGCGAGGAGGCGGTGCGCGGGATTGAGGAGTTCAGCCACCTGTGGCTCATCACGCAGTTCCACCTGGTGGAGGAGGAGCCGAAGTCCCTCATGGTGCGGCCGCCGAAGCTCGGCGGGAATGAGCGCAAGGGCGTCTTTGCCACGCGCTCGCCGTTCCGCCCGAACCGGCTCGCCTTGACCGTGGTGAAGCTCGACCGTGTGGAACTGGAAGGCGACATGGCACCGCGCCTGTTTGTGTCCGGCGTGGATCTCGTGGACGGCACACCGGTGTTCGACATCAAACCGTACATCCGCTATGCCGACTCCATTCCCGAGGCGCGCAGCAGTTTCGCGGATGCGCCGCCGCCCACGTTCCCGGTGCACTGGGACTGCGACAGCGCGGCGCCGGAGGATGTACGCGAGATCATTTCCCAGTCGCTGTCTTTGCAACCGCAGCCAGCGTATCACGATGATGCGGCGCGCGAATATGTGACGGAGATCGCGGGCTGGCGTGTGCGGTGGATTTCCTCTGAGGATGGAGGGCACGTGAAGAGCTGCGAGCCTCTGGGTTGAACCGGAGTGAGTTTGCAGCGATGTCCGCCTCGCTTGATGAATGCCCACGCGACAGATCTCCCCATACGCGCCGCCACGGAGGTAGTGCAGGCACACGGCATCACACCGGACCGCTGCGACATTCTCCAAAATGGCAGCACGCTGGTGCTGCGCCTGACGGAGACGCTGGTGGCGCGGGTGGTGCAGGATGTGGATGGTCCGCGCCAGGGCACGGACTGGTTCGCCCGCGAGAACGCCATCGCCCAGCATCTCACGGAACATGGCGCTCCCATCATACCCCTGCATCCCGCGCTGCCACCGGGACCGCATGAGCACCTGGGATACCCCATGAACTTCTGGCAGTATGTAGCTGCGATTGAGAAAGGACCCGAGCCTGAGGAAATCGGCAGGACACTTCACCAATGCCATGAGATCCTGCGCACCTTCTCCCAACCGCTCCCCAAGCTGGCCATCATCACGGAGAGCATCTCGCTTCTGGACCTGCTCGCGCGGCGTGAACACTTCTCCGTGCCTGTCCTCCAGATGCTCCGCGATCATCTGACGCGATCCCTGGAGGTACTCGGCAGCCATCCGCACCAGCCGCTGCATGGCGATGCCCACATGGGCAAACTCATGAACACCACCATCGGCCAGCTATGGAC
>JAEYUU010000281.1 GCA_023429545.1 Verrucomicrobiota bacterium | reverse complement strand
CTCTCGGACTGCGTGCCGTCATTGTCCATCGTCAACTCCTCGGAGTCGAGTTCCTTGCCCACGGCGGCGAAAAGAGAGTCCACCACCTGCTCTGCGCTCATGCGGCGTGGCGCGGGTGCCGCAAACTCCGGTGCGGCGGGCTGCGCCTGCCGCTGGTATGCCGCTGAGTTCAGGATGAGCCGCTGCAGATGCTTCATGTCATAGCCATGCTCCACGAACTCTCGCGCCAGCCACTCCAGCAACTCCGGATGCGAGGGCTTGGACGCCTCCCAGTCTTCCACCGGCTCTACAAAGCCACGGCCAAGCAATTGCTTCCAGATACGATTTACAATGACTTGCGCAAAACGCTCATTGTGTGGCGAGGTGATCAGCGCGGCGAGCTGTGCCCGGCTGTCTTTGGCCTGTGGTGTGGCTGCGGCTTTCTCCGCAGGCAGCAAGCTCTTTTCAAACAATCCGGGCCAGGCCGGCGTAATGACCTCGCCAGGCTTGAGCGTGATTTTGATCAATGGCTTGCGACCGGCGAAGGTGCTCATGGGCACTGACGATGTCTTGGGAAGCGTCAGCGGATTGCGATTCAACATGGCGGCCATTTCAAACAGGTCCCGCTGCTTGGACTGATGATAGGGCGAGTCATGACAGCGCGCACAGGTCATCTCCTGACCGAGGAAGGCTGTGCTGAGGATGTGCGCCTTCGCCGCCATCGGCACATCGTTTTCCGCAGCCATGGAAAAGCCGGCAGGACCGCCCGCCAGTACGCCGCCTTCCATCATTACCAACTCGGTGACGAAGCGATCCATCGGGAGATTGTCACTCAGCGCCTCATGGATCCAGAAACGGAATGGCCCGGAATTGTTCAGGCTGGGCTTCAGGATGTTGGGGTTCTCCGCCAGCACGTCCTGCCAATAACTCGTCCAATGGTCGGCCCAGCGCGCATCCTTGAGCAGGCGGTCAATGGCGCGCGCGCGGCGATCGGGTGATTCCTCTGCAAGAAAGGCATCAATCTCCGCCGCACTGGGCACCACGCCGACGGTATCCAGCGTGACACGGCGCAGGAAGGCCAGATCGTCAGTCAGAGGCGCTGGCTTGATCTTCTGGCCCGCGCCGGCATACGACGCTCCCTGCTGGATCCAGTCAGCAAGCAACTGGCGGTCTTTTTCCGGCAATGGATCGCCTTTCGGAGGCATGATGTCATCGCCTGCATCGGGATGGACCATGCTGACAAGGCGACTCTCAGCCGGTTTACCGGGAACGATGGCCGCCTTCCCCGAATCGCCTCCTTGCAGTGCTGCTTCAAGGGTGTTCAGGCGTAATCCGCCCTTCGCCTTTTCTTCGTGGCAGCGGAAACAGTTCTCCGCGAGGATCGGTTTGATCTTCGTGGCGAAGTCAATGCCACCCGCCGCCTGCTGGCCGGCCGCGTCCGCCTTCGCCCACGAGGCGGCGAGGAGGGAGTCAATGCCGGCCTTTTTCAACGGGGCCTTGGCGGCGACTACCTGGCGCGCCTGCTCATGACGCTGCGCCCAGTATGCATCCTGTTTGGCGCGCAGGCTGAGACGCTGCTTCTGATCATGCGCCACGTAAAAGACCAGCCGCTCTTTGCGATACGCCTCCCAGCCTTCATCAGTCAGCGGCACCACGCGGTTCCCAGGAGTGAACAGAACCTGCAGGCCATCCGCGCGGCGCAGACTGAGGCTGGTCTCGCCCAGCGTCGTGCGCACCCGGCCGTTCCCCGCGATCATTTCGAACACAAAATCGTGTGGTTTGCCATCGCCCTCTATGGTCATACGAAGCTCGCGGTCGCCAGGCCCCAGCAGGCGCATCGCAGGGGCTGAAGTCTCGGCGGCTTCAAAGGCGACCTCGTTGTGTGCGCCTCCCCCAGTTTGGCCGAAGGCAATTTCGCCAATGACCTTGCCATCCATCCACAAGCGACCCTGACCACGCACGCGCATGAGCAACTCCTGCCTGCCTGCTGGCAGCACCACGTTCGCCATCGCCCGGAGCAGATAAGGGTTGCTACGCGCGATGCGCACGCCGCTATCCGCGTACTTCTGCGGCACCTGGAAAAAACCAAACACCTCCTCCTCATAAACATCCACCGGAGCCGGATACTGGCGCGGCCACCTCGCAGCCTTGCCAATGTTCTCCACAATCTCGACACGCACCTTGCCCTTTGGCAGGCCGCCCTCCGGCAGGATCGGGAAATACGGCTCCACAGGAAAGCGGGCGGCGATGGTCTTCTCCGGCAGGATGCCCCGGTAAAGCTTCACCTCATCCATGAGACCATCGAAGCTGACACTGGCACGCTTGCCCATGGAGGTGCCAATCCAGACTTCATCGTCATCCACAACGGGAGCCTGTTTTGTTGCACCTCCCATGTCCCAGGCACCGGGCGCGAGTTCACCATCAATGTAGCCGCGAATCGTCTCCGGCTTTCCGAACTGATAGGTGATGGCCACGTGATGCCAGCCGCTGCCAGCGGTGAAACCCCCGGTAGTCGTCCATCGATGCCAGTCACCAGCGTGTTTGCCATCCTGACGGCTGCGGAACAGGAAGCTCAGGCGCAGGAATCCGGCGCTGTCCCAAAGGCGCAAACCGTAATTTTGATTGTTGGCGGCCTGGCCAGGATTGCCAGTGCGTCCTTTGCCGAGGATGTAGATGTTCCCGCCCTTGGGCGCGAAGGCAGGATTCACCCATGCTTCAATGGTGATCGCATCGCCATTGTCGAAATCAAACATACTGGTCTCGCCAGGATCGGTCACTCGGATGAACCCGGACTTCGAGGCATCAAATCGCGCTGCCCGATTGGAAGATGGGAGATGCTTGAACTGCTTCTGGGGCGGTCCGTCCTGCCGGAAAACCACGCCTCCTTCCGCCCTGCCAAGTTCCGGTGCGTCGCCATCAAAGCTCCATTGCGCGGCAGGCGCGGGATCCGCCGCGGACAAGGCGGAGGCGAACAACCAGAGGGTGAAGGAGAACAACGTGTTCTTCATGAGGTACAAATGACTTTGAATTGAGCGGGCGTCTCAACGTCGGCGACCGTGGCCGCAGGCGGTCTAGTTATCATACGCAGTCCATCCCGTATCTTTCATACGGTCGGCATCCCGCATTTGGGGGATGGCGGAGCAGACCGGCCCGGCGAACTCAACCTCAAGGGGTGCCGCGCCCTGGCGAATACTAATCCCCCTCCGCCCTGGCCTCTTTCACAAGCGCCTGGATCTTCCCTTTCCACGATGCCGTGTCCACCTCCACGCAACGCACCACCACCTTCGCCTCAAATTTCGTGCCAGCGGAGACGGGCACTTTCGAGTACATCTGATTGTACAGCTTGTGATAGACACTCTTGTCCCAGTAAAAGGTCTTCAATCCCTGCCCCACGAGCGGTTTCGGATACCACACCAGCGTCGCGCGTTGTGATTTCGGGTCATGAATCGCGGTCCATTTCACATCATCGCGCAGGCGATTGCTGCCCTGGCTGTCGAAGGTGCCCTCCACCATCGTTCCATCCGTCATTTCGGCCATCCATTCAGTCGTCGAGGGTAAAAAGGGATGCATGAAGCCGTAAAGCACTCCGATGTTCACCTCTTCGGTGATCTCATAGCGGTGCTCCTCAATCACACGATCATCCATGACAGTGTAAACGGCCTCCAGACGGATTGGGCCCATCATGGATTGCTTCCGCAATTCCACGTGGTGTCCTTGATAGACCGCCTTGTCCTTCAGTTCGCGGGGGCTGCCGTCCACGTTCAGGACCACCTGCTCCACCTTTTCAATGCCGCCCTCATTGTGCCCGGTCCCAATCCATCTGCCACCCACCGCGGAAAAAACCGTGCCGTAGAATCCCGTGCGTTCGGTGATCACCGCGCCCTTGTGCATGATGCGGCTGATCGTCCATGCCCTGTCCCCCGCGAACTCGATCGTCATGTCGCGCGTCTCAACCGTGACGAATGCGGGCGGCCCGGGCTTTTCTCCGGCTGCGAAGACTGAGGGCAACGCAAAAGCCCACGCGGCAATGAGGATGAGTCGCTTCATGTTTACCTGTATCCATCTCAACTGGAACTTCGCTCACTTCGCCGGCGATGGCACAGTTTCGCTCTCCTGCGCAAGCTTGTTGTTGGCGAGCGTGTTGTCCTTCCCCCCCTCCATGCGGATGGATGGAGCCGGGGCCCGGTCAACGCGCCGATCGGCAATGATGCATCCCGTGATGAGACTGTTGCTCGTGTTCTTGAGCAGCAGTCCGGCTCCGTCGCTATCAAGGATGGTGCAGCCGGAGATGTTGAAGGTGTCGCCATCTTCGATGATCACGGCGGCGGGGTGGCGACGGACGCCATCAATATGCATGCCGGTGAGCGTGATGTCACGCGAGTTCCGGAATACGATGCCGCCTTTCGCCGCCTCCGCCTTGCCGCGATAGTACGGCGGATTGCGGTCGAAGGTATTGCTGCCGACGGCGATGTTGCTGCAATTCGTCACGAGCAGGTCGTGCTCGTAGCCACCGCCGAAGGTGTTGCCAGTGATCACCGCGCCGCGCACGTGCTGGAGGTCGATGTTCAATTCCACATCGCTGAGCACATTATCGGCAATGGTGAGGTGTCCCCATTGCGTGTCGTCCCCGGGAGCGCGCGGCTTGCCTTTGCCGATGAACCGCACATTCGCCGCTCCTGGCGAAGGATTGTGCTGGATGGTGCACCCGACGATGCTGACCTCGGCCGTGGAGCCACCCGTGCAGTCAATCAACACATTCGCCGTCGGCGGCGCTTCGGGCGTCATGTTGCTCTCAATGTCGCTGGTGCCAATGTGCAGGTTCCGCACACCGCCGCCACGCGTCACCACGCCGCCGCCCGCGTTGTAGCTGATGTGGCTGCCAATGATGTTTGACTGGTGGAGATCAACGTTGTCGTAGAACACGCCTATGCCCGTGTTGTGATACAAATGGCAGTCGCTGATGATGACATTGCGATTGCGCACGGTGAGGTGGATGCCGTGGCGAGCCTCATGCACCGCCACGCGCGTGATCGTGAGCTGCATCGTGCCCGTCGCCTCGATGCCATCTGCCTCGGGATGCGCACCGACGATCTCGATGCCGTCCACCATGGGAGTACGCTGCCGCGCAAAAATCTCCGACTTCAGACTCTTCGGATCCGCCGTGCCTCCATGCGTGCCGATGAACTTGAACGCCGGCCCCGCCCCTTCCATTACGAAGCGCGCCACGCCATCACCATTGAGCGACACAAAGCCCGTCCTGTCCAGATCGACCACCACCGTGCTGGTGAGGCGGTAGGTGCCCCGCGCAAATCGCACGGCGCCACCAGCATCGACCGCCCTTTGAACGGCCGCGGTATCATCCGTCTTGCCATCCCCGGTTGAGCCATGAGTCGTCGCGGGGGCTCCAGCGGCGTTTGACTGTGCAGCCACGGGTGAAGCTGCCAGAAGAACAAGGGCTGCGATTGAGGCCAGGTGTTTCATGTCAGGAAATGGGAGTAGCAAACAACATGCGGAATTCAGCTTCCCAGCGGACGCCATTCACGTGCATGGCTGATGACGCGGATGCGATCTCCGATGCCAAGTTTTTCATAGACCAGCTTCGTCCACTCATAGGAGGGTGGCATCTCGCCGATGAAGGTGATGGGGCGTGGATACATCAGCGCGAGGTTTTGCGGCAGATCCCCGATCCGCAAGATTCCGAGGAACTCGGCAGTCTCCGGCTTCGTGTGGCTTTCGGGCGGGGCATCGAGGATGAGTTCGCTGATGTTCGGATCCAGAATCGCGGCGTAGATGGCGAGCGCGGCCGTCTCTCCCTGACCATACAACGCCATCGGGCCGGTGGCCGCTTCCTGACTCATGAGCGCCGCGCCGGAGAGCAGATCCTGGAC
>JAEYUU010000242.1 GCA_023429545.1 Verrucomicrobiota bacterium | reverse complement strand
TAGTACGACTGCGCGCCGTTGTGACCCACGAAGACACGGCCGTAGCGGCGATCACAATAGA
Organism: Verrucomicrobiota bacterium; assembly: GCA_023429545.1. GTDB lineage: Bacteria > Verrucomicrobiota > Verrucomicrobiia > Verrucomicrobiales > Verrucomicrobiaceae > Roseimicrobium. The sequence continues at coordinate 3,136 of JAEYUU010000242.1, read as the reverse complement.
GTGCGCCGCCGAGTTTTCTGATTTCGGCAGGTGTTTTTACCCAGCTCGACGTCTTCATATCGAAGTCCCCCAGTGTCTGCAGTTCGAAGTATTGTTCTTCCGTCAAAAGCTCAATGCCCATGGCCGTGGCCATATCCACCGCGGTATCTTTCGGCCGATGCTCCTTCCTGGACTCCAGCCCTTCGCGATCGTAGCACACACTGACGCGCCCCTTGGGAGTCTCCGGTGAGCAATCAAAGAAGAGGTGCTCGCCCGTCTTTTTATCCTGACTGACGACATCCGGTTCACCGCCGGTTTTTTCCATTTCATGGAGCGACCACAGCTTTTCGGCATGAGCCTCCAGCTTTGCCTGCACCTTGGCCCATTCGAGACCCTTGTGGCGGTTCATATGTTTCTCAAAGCGGGCTTTCAACGCCTTGAGAAGTTCCTCACGGTCCTTTGATGACAGTTCCTTTTCTCGTTCAACGCTTTTCATGGGTTTCCTTTAAAGTGCAGTGTTGCGTGAAGAACTGGTCTTGGTCTGGTCGATCTTTCGAGGATTGGAGCGTGGCTCTCATGGGGGTCGGGCCAAACATTGGCTTGGGCCTGACGGACGTGCAGGAAGAGTTCACTGTTGCCACCATGGGCAGAATTTGATACTCAAACAAGGATGGAACATTCAGAAGCATACCAGGCAGGCCGCATTGTCGGTGCTCTATTGATGTTCATCCTGCTGGTGGGGGGACTGGGCTTTTTTATCTTTGCCCTCGTCAAAGCTTGCACGCGGAAAACCAAGGGTTGGGTCATCACCACCGCAGTCATGGGGGTGCTGGGGTTGGGACTGGTCAGCCTATTCGCGGCAGCGATCATTGCAGGCGTCGCCAAGGTGACCAGGCAGGTGAAAACGGAGAAAGTGCTCACTTCCAAGGACGGAAGGTATTCAATATCCGTGCCCGGCTCGTGGCAAGTCCAGCGCGATTTGAATGACGAGGCCTGTATCGAAGGCGGAAACCGGTTTGCAGACCGGTACGCCATCTTGATCGTGGAGGACAAGGGGGATTTGGAAGTCCCCCTCGCTGAATATGCACGGCTCATCGCCACGGATCTCATGGAGATGTCAGGAGACACTGCCACCCGCATTCCGGAATCTCTCACCGTGGGGGGCTTTCCCGCCATCCGCCATCGGATTTCGGGAAGGGTTGACAATGTCAACGTGACCTACCACCACACCTCCGTCGAGACTCCCAAGGCGCTTTGCCAGATCATGTGCTGGAGCTTGAAGTCAGATGAAAAGACCGCGAGACCCATCTTCGACAAGGTGGCGGCGTCTTTTGTGGAGAAGCAAGAATAGCCTGCGCCTTGTCACGCTGTCTCGGGCAGGAACGTCGGGAAAACGATGCCTGAGCTGGTCGGATTGGCCCCGAAAGTTTGGGCGACGTGAAGCTCGATGTTGCGGGCGCCCCAGCGGTACAGAGTCCGCACCAGGTCCGAGGCGGAGGCCGGGGCGAGCAGCACGTAGGAGTGGCCGGGGAGGTCGTTCAGCGCGGTCCAGACCAGTGCCAGAGCGGCCTCTTCATCACTGGCGACGCCGGGGCCGAGCACGGGCATGGCTGGGTTCAGGCTTGCGACCAGCACACCATTGATCGCCCCGCTGGCGGATTCGCTGACCCACACCTTCCATTTGCCGGTATTGTTCTCCAGAAAAAAGCGGTAGTCCTGCTCGCGGCGAATGCCTTGCTGCGCGGCTTCGTAGTCGGCCAGGGCCGGGGCTTCGCCGGGTTGCGCGGGACGCACGCGATCGGCGCCGGCAGGGGCGGGGATGCCGAGGCCGGTTTCGGGCACGGTGAAAAGCAGATCCTGGAAGACCATTCCGGGGATGAATCCCATGCGCGTGTACAGGGAGAAGGAGTCGAGGTTCAGAAGGCTGGAGACAAGCCGCAGAGGTTTGCTCGCGGCCTTGGCGCGGTCAATGGCCTCCTGCATCATGGCGCGGGCGACACCCCGGCCCGTGGCTTCCGGTGCCGTGGCCACGATGCCGACAGCGTGGTGCGTCTCCCGCGGATGCACAAAGCATACGCCGATGATGCGCCCGCTTTCCTTTTCACGCGCGGCGATGGATTGTTCAGGATCCAGCGCTGCATACACATCCGGGAAAATGGTGAACGGTTCAGCATTGTCGCCGAATCGATATCCCTGGCGTAGGTTGGACTCGTACCAGGTCACGAGTGAACTGTGCAGCAGGACGGCGACGGCTTGATGTTCGTCGGGGAGAATGGTGGAGAGCTCAAAACTCATATCTTTAAGGAAAGGCGGGAATCATGGTTTCTTCCACAGATCGCGTTGGGCGGCAGCATCGAGGATGCGAACGACATCTTCCTCCAGCAGGTAATTCTGCTTCTGCAACTCCAGAGCGGCATCTGTCATCCTGCTGAGGTAATCTGCGCGAGTAGGATAACGCTCCCGTACGGAGAGACGCGGGTCGTTGTTCTTTCGGCGTTCTTCCTCGGTGGTGGCAAACGGCAGGTGCATTCCATCGAACCGGGTGAGCATGGTGGCGGGGCCGAATCGTGCATCGCGAAGGTTCCAGCCGGTGAAGGTGCCAAGGGGCACAGCCACATCAGGGAGCCGGATGCCGCAGGTCTCGTTGCCATCCTGATCCACGGCGGGAATGAGCGTGCGCCAGGGCTTGCCGGTTGCGGGCGGGATGGTGTCCGCAATCCCCTGGCTCTCGAAGCGCGGGCCAAAGTCGAGGCGCACAGGCTCATAGTAGCTGCCCGGCAAGTTCACGGCGGGTACGCGGGGGAATTGCTTCTGGAAAGCTTGGATGTCAATCAAGGTGCCGTCCGAAATTCTCGGATAGCGGCTTGCTGGCGGAACTGCACCGGTGCTCGCCCAGCGGTCCAGCGCCGTAAGCATGGCGCGCAGCACCGGGCCGCGATCGTCGAGGATGTTGCGCGGCTGCTGGCCCTCGCCCTTGGTGGGCTCGCCCTTTCCCAAGTGTTGGGCGCCGGCGACGAGATAGAGACGGACGTTCTCGGGCAGTTCGATGTCGCTCCTGCCATCCACATCCGTGTGCACCAGAGAGGCGGCCCGGGCCCAGTATTCGGTGGAGGTCTGCACATACATCATCTTCGGCGCCACACCAGCTGCATTGGCC
>JAEYUU010000116.1 GCA_023429545.1 Verrucomicrobiota bacterium | reverse complement strand
CGCCGGTGCCGTAGTTCACGTCGGCGCGGAAGAAGTGGCTGATGGCCCGCATCCGAATCTCACGTGACAGCGCACTCATACGGCGGGCGATGTTCCCGAAGAGACGCTGCCTTGCCTCCGAAGTCATGCGGCGGAAGAGAGCTCCCTCCTGAGTATAGATACGTTCGCGATTGACGTGGGCCATCTTCTCAATGAGCTGGAAGTCCTGCATGAGCACCGGGTCATGTGGGTCAGCGGCGGGCGCATCCGGGCAGTTCGGCACCGAAGCCTGGGTTTCTGATGGGCGATTGCTCATGAATGGTAGGGTAAGGTTCTGGTGAACGACACCATTGTTGGCCCGCCGTTGCTCCTGCGGAAATACTTGTTTCCGTCAGTAACCATAGGTTTTTCCTATGAATGGGTTCCGCCATGGGCACGTTGCCCACGGCGGGATGGAGTCGCGCGAGCTACAGCGTCCGCAGGAACGCCGTGAGGTCCGCCTTCTCCTCCGTGGTCAGCTTGAGGGCGAGCACGAGGTTGAAGAACTCCACCGTGTCATCCAGCGTCATGAGGCGGTCGTCATGAAGATAGGGCGGCGAGTCCTTGATGCCGCGGAGGGTGAAGGTCTTGATGGGACCATCCGCGCTGGCCTTGCGTCCGTTGATCATCTTCTCCTTGAAGAAGCGCTCCACTTGCAGGTCATGCATGAGGCCGTCCGTGAAGTGGGGTCCGGTGTGGCATACGGCGCACTGGGCCTTGCCGTGGAAGAGGTCCTGGCCACGCAGTTCCTCCTTGGTCGCCTTTGCCGGATCCAGCTTGCCCAAGGGCGTGAGCTTTGGCGCGGGCGGGAAGCCCTGGATGTTCTGGAACTCCGCCATGAACTGCACCTGGCTGCCGCGCTCCAGGACATTCACGCCCTTGCGCTGGGCCTGTTCAGGATCGCCATCGAAGTACGCCGCACGCTGCTCGAATTCGGTGAAGTCCTCAACCGTCTTCATGGCGCGCTGCGAGCCGAAGGTGTTGTTGATGTTCATCCCGCGAAGCGTCGGTGTGCCGATGCGATGCCGATGTTCGTTGGGACGGATATCGCCCACGGTGTGGGTGGCGGCATTGGTGTGCCCGTTGGAGTGGCAGTCGAAGCAGGCCACGCCCTGATGCGCCAGCAGTGCCTTGCGATCATGCGTGGCATTGAACTGCGCCTGGGGGAACGGCGTCACCAGCAGACGCAGGCCCTCGAGCTGCTTGGGATTGATGATGTCCCGGAAGATTTCATGGAAATTCCCCAGAGTGATCAGCTTGCCCTGCGAAACATCGCCGAGATCAGGCCGCGTGTTCAGATAGATGGGTGCGGGGAACTCCGGAAGCATGTGGTCCGGAAGATCGAAGTCGAGATCGAACCGCGTCAGGTCACGGCCGGTCTGCTCTTTCACACCGTCGATCTGCTTCTTGGGGAAGATCATGCCGCCCGCTTCGTGGTGCGGATGGGGCAGGGCATAGAAGCCCGCGGGCCAGAGGTCCTTCGACTTGATTTCCTCAGGCGTCATGGCGGCGAGCTTGTCCCAGGTCGTGCCCTCGGGCAGCTTCACACGCACACCGCCCTGCACGGGTTTGCCGCGCGGCATGGTGAGGCCTTCCACGGGTTTGTCGGAGAGGTCGTAGCGTTCCTTCAGCAGGTCCTGCTGGCGTTTGGCGAACTGGGGCTTTTCGCCCTGGAGTTTTTTCACCATGGCATTGAAGTCATCCTGCGCGAAGGAGGGTGACGAAACGAGAGACAGCGCAATGAGCGCGGCGAGCGAAGCAGCTCGCCACATGGGTGTGGATAGCGTGTTCATAATCGGGTGAGGTAGCGTGATAAAAAACAAGCACTGTGGAGAAAACATGATTCTAGGACTTCCCGGTAATATCGTTGAAATACTTACTGCCTCTGGTAACCATAGGGACTGCCTATGGAACTCCACCAGCTTCGCTACGTGACCGCGGTCGCCCGCATGGGAAACTTCAGCCGCGCCGCGGAGCAGTGCCACGTCTCCCAGCCCTCGCTCAGCCAGCAGATTCAGAAGCTGGAGGAGGAGCTGGGCTGCCGTCTCTTCACCCGGCTCAAGCGCGAGGCCGTGCCCACGGAGGCCGGCAAGGCATTGCTGCAGCGCGCAAGTCGCATCCTGGAGGAGGTGGATGCCGCCCAACGCGATGCGGACCACGCGGCGGTGGGCCAGATTCGCGGCACGGTGAATGTGGGCGTGCTCCCCACCATTGCCCCCCATCTGCTGCCCTCCGTGATGATGCGCGTGCGCAAGGAACTCCCCGAGGTGCAGGTCATCGTGCATGAGACCACCACCACGAACCTGCTTGCCCAGGCCGCCGCGTGTGAGCTGGACTTTGCGATCGTGAGTCTGCCCATCCTTGATGAGCGGTTCGTTGTGGAGACGCTCTTCACGGAAGAGTTGCTCCTCGCTGTGCCGAAGGATCACGAGCTGGCCACCCGCCGGCAGGTACGGCTGGAGGATGTGGAGCTGGAGCCCTTCATCCTGCTGCAGGAAGGACACTGCCTGGGAGATCAGACCCTGCGTTTCTGCGACAAGCATCGCTGCCATCCACCGGTCATTTTCCGCACGGCGCAATTGGAGACCATCCAGGCGCTGGTGGCCGCTGGGGTGGGTGTGTCTCTCATTCCCAGCATGGCCTGCCAGAGTGGCCGGGCCACGGAACCCACCTACGTATCACTGGCAGGCAACCGCCCCGAGCGTGCCATCGCCGTGATCTGGCG
>JAEYUU010000094.1 GCA_023429545.1 Verrucomicrobiota bacterium | reverse complement strand
GAGTAGAGGTGCCTGGGTGAGTCCGGGCAGAAATCTCAGCCCTTCTCACCAGTGAGCCGGCTCCATCGCTGTTTCAGCATGCGCCATAGGGCCGGATCTGACGCAGCCGTCGGTCGTTTCACTTCGGCAAGGGCTTGTTTCACGGCGGAGAGTTCCACGCTGAGGGATTCACGTTTCCGCTTGGTCTCCTCCCAGCCTTCCCGGATGCGGGCCGTCTCCTGGCGGCTGGAAGCAAGAGCTTCCGCTGCGGTGAGGAGAGCCTGGTGCAGCGCCGCCTGGTCGGCCATGAGGTCGGGGGGCGGCAGCTCTTCCGCGAGGATGTCCGCATAGCAGGCCTCCATGCGATCCAGCCCCGCATTCAGCGAGAGTTCGGTACGCACCCGGGCGGCCAGCGCCGGCAATCGGGTGGCATCCAGGGTCTGCAGGACGTGGCGCACCGCATCAGGGGTCAGTTCCTGCATCGTGGAGACCACCGAGAAGTTGAGGTGAAGTGCCGCCTCAGCATTCTCCGGCGTGATGGCGTCGCCCAGTCGCCCTTCCCTCACGGGAATCACGGCGCAGCCGCATGCCATCGCCTCCAGCGCGGAGCGACCGGAAGTGAAGACCACATCGTACCCGCCCAAGAGCTTCTCAGGAGCATCCGTGCCGCCGCCGAGGGCATAGGACACGGCGGCGAACTCAAATCCTGCAGCGCGGCACCCCTCCTTCAGCGCTTCCACCGAAGCTCCACGACGGATACTGGTGTGGTAGAGCAGCGCCTTGTGATTGGATTGGGGAAGTGTGCGGAGCGGGAACCTGTCCGTGTCCACCCAGTTTGGGGCGAAGACAAACCTGTCCGGAGGAATCTGGAACTCCTGTTGGAACCAGTCGCGAAAATTGGTCGAGGGTGCCAGCCAGCGGCGCACGCGGGGATGACGAACCGGCCGCTCCTTGACAGGTCCGTAACCGTGGCAGTAGTTCAGTACCGGGGCGGAAGGGAACTGCAGCAGAGCCAACGTGGTCGGCACCTGATGCTGTCCGTGGATGATGTCTGGAGTCCATGGCACCTGCGCGAGCCCGGCCACCACAGGGATGCCATGCGCGTTCCGCAGGAGTTCCGCGAGAGCGCCGGGCTCCGGAGTGAAGACTGCCACCTCATGCCCGCGTGCCTTCAATCCGATGGCAATCTCCATGAGGGCGCACTCGGTGCCAGTGCGCTCAGCGAGCCGGAAGTTGGTCAGGAGTACTTTCACGATTGCCAGCGCATCTTGAGCTGTTCCAGCGCGCTGAGCAACGATGCTTCTGCCTCCGGCTGATGCATCTTCAACGACGTGAGCACGAGGTCGCCCCTTTTCGCGATTTGCAGCAGGACAGGCCCCAGGTTCTGCGCAGGACCCACAGCGCGGACAATCACCTTCCGCTTTCGCAAGGCCTGCACCACGAGACCTGGACGGAACATCTTGCCTGGCTGGTTGTGGGGCATGGGATCGCGGGCATCGCTGAGCAGGACGACATCCGCGCCCGCGAGTCCCGCGGGAAGCTCCTTTTCCTGGAATCCACCACGACCACCCGTGGAGCGGGGCTGGAGGCAGACCAGAATGCGACGCCGCGGATAGCGGCCTTTCAGCGCCCCGATGAGCGCACGTAGCGCATCAGGATGATACGCCTCATCACTCACATGCACGAGTCCCGGACTTTCAATGCGGATATCCTGCCGTCCTTGTACACCCTGGAAGCTCTCCAATGCCTGCCGGATTTTCGTGAGACTCACCCCGAGGTGGCGCGCTGCCAGTGTTGCCAGAGCCGCGTTCAACCCATTCATTTTCCCCATGAGCGGGAGCGCGAACGGCTTGCCGAGGAATTCAAATTCACATCCCGCTGCCCTGGCTTTGAAACGCTCCAGGCGATGCTGGCAGGCGCGGCCAAAGCCGGCCTCCACCTTGGGGCACGGAGCCCAGGGCACGATCTTCCTGCTTGAGATGGGATCGTCCCCATTGAAGACCAGCAACCCGTCCGGTGGGAGCAACTGCAGGAATACCGAGAACGCCACGCGGAGCTCGCGCTCCGTGCGGTAGATCTCCGGGTGATCCCAGCAGACATTCGTCAGCACGGCCACATTGGGCCGGTAGTGCAGCATCTTGGGGTTGAGGTCGCCGAATCCGGAGGAGAATTCATCGCCCTCCAGCACTGCCAGCGGTGCGCCCTCCCAGCGGGCAGGTGGTGTGCCGTCGCGGGGCATGCCACCGATGAGATAGTCCGGATCGCGGCCGGCGCTCCTGAGAATGTGCACCAGCATCGCGGTGGTGGTGGTTTTCCCGTTGGTGCCTGCCACCACGACATTGCGCGATTCGCGGAGAAAATACTCCTGCAGGAAGCGCGGGAGCGAAATCACGGGAATGCGCTTCCGCAGGGCCTCCATAATCTCGATGTGCTGGCGCAAGATGACAGGGCCAGCCACCACGAGGTCGATGGGACCTCGCAGGTTCCTTTTGTCATACGTGGTTTGGAGGCGCACACCAGATTCACGGAGCACCGCGTCCATGGGCGCATGAGCTCCCATGTCTGAGCCGCTGATCTGCACACCCTTCCTTCCGCTGAGCGCGGCCGCCACCCCTCCCATGGCGCGACCGCACACGCCACAAAAGTGGATCCTGCCGGGCAAGGGGCGCAATGGATACGGGGAAGGCTTGGGCATGGAAGGCATCTGGCAGCAAACCTGCTGACTCTAACACGCATCGTGGACCAAAACGGGCATCGTATACCCATTGAAGTGACTGTCATCTCGTTGTCACGTGCAAACCACTCTCACGCGTCAACATTCCCATTTTCTCCTCGAACATCCTTTTGGCATTGCCAGACCGTCCAGCAATCCCTATAAACAATGCTTGGGAGAAACTCTTTTTCACCATCCTCTCATTTGAAGCTTTCAACCCGAATGAACATGACTGTTTCCCTATTGGAGATTATTTGCACGGAAGCCGAGACACCCGATCATAATTCCGTTCCTGAGACTTCGGGTCCCTCTCAGGACGGCGTCTCTGATCCCATGTCAGACCAGTGAAAGACGCAGGTTAGGCGTCGCGAAAGGTTTTTAGCCCGGAAGATTCCCCTCCAACTTCGCCATTATGAATACCCTCTCGCTCCTCGAAACACTCTGCGCTGAATCCATTCTTCCCATTATCAACTCGGTCCCTGAGCCGTCGGATCCCACCGCAGATACGCTGACCTCGGATCCGATGGGGGACAGTTAAGCCGGCACACATCCCGGCAGTGCCCTGCAGCCGCCCTTCCTCCCTTTGGCATCACAGCACGCTGGGGCCATTGAGGGGCAGAGATTCCGTCGCGCACCACAGTCATGACGCCAGGATTCATTCCGGCGTGATTCGTTCCCATGCTGCTCCTGCTCGCACCTTCGGAGGATGCTCATGCGCAGGCGATCGTCTCTGCGCTGCGCCGCCGCGGAGTTCCCCATGAGGAAATTTTCCAGCTCGATACCACGCTGGCAATGGAGGAACTGCTCCTGCAAGTGGACATCTCCGGACAGGAATGCCGCTGGCGCATCCAACGGCGCGCGGAGCCTTCGAAGATCATTGACTCCACAAAGGTGAAGCGGGTGTACCTCCGGCGCTACGGCCTGGAAGGAGAGAGCCGCAAATTCGCCTATCCGGACTCCGCCATGCTCGATCATGCGGAGGTTTACGGGGGTCTGCGGAAGCTGATCCACAGCCTGCCGCGTGCCCTCTTCCCGCTGGACCATCCCACTGCCATCGAGTCTGCGAACAACAAGCTGCTGCAACTCATGGTCGCACGGAAGGTTGGCTTCCACGTGCCTGAGACACTTTTTTCCAATGATCCGGCCGCTCTCAGCGCCTTCGCACGGCGGCACCCGGTGATTGCGGTGAAGCCCCTTTCACACGGCGCAATCAATCAGCAGGAGGAGCCGGGAAAGCAGAAGCTCATCTGGTGCAAGGCGGTGCCCGGCGAAGCACTCGCCGGAATGGTAGAAGAGCGCACCCATGTGCAGCTCTACGTGCAGGGGTCCATCACCAAGGTGCGTGACCTGCGGATCCTCGTGCTGCCCCAGCGCATCTTCGCCGTGGAGATCGACACCTCCTCGCTGCCAGAGTTGAATCCCGACTGGCGTGCGCTCACGATGACCCTGCCCCACCGGCTCATCGAAGTGGAACCGGCGTTTGAGAAACAGATGCGCGCCTTCCTTGCCAGCATGGGCCTCGTCACCGGATCGTTCGATTTCGCCGTCACTGCAGAGGGCGATCGCATCTTCTTCGAGTGCAATCCCAGCGGGCAATGGCTCTGGCTGGAGACGATGACCGGCGCGCCCATCGCGGACGCAGTGGCGGCGGCCCTCGTGGCATAGGCAGCCCTGCGGCCATTCGTGGTTGGCATACGTGAACCGTCGCAGGCGCATTGGTCGGATGAGCAAAAACCATGCAACTGCTTGAGAAAGCCGGGAGCAGAAGCACAACGCCAGCGTGAGACACCGGCGGCATTCGATCCCCGCTTGCATTCAAGGGCGGCGTGGCCAACGTCCTCTCCGCTTTTCAATTCCATCATGAACACCCCTCCCTTTTCCCTCGCTGATCGTACCGCCTTTGTCTCTGGAACTTCGCGCGGACTGGGCGAACGCTTTGCCCTCACACTGGCGCAGGCGGGTGCGAATCTGGTGGTGACCAGCCGCACGTTGAAATCCCTGGATGACATCACGAAGCGTGTCGAGGACATGGGGCGCAAGGTGCTTCCCTTGGAGCTGGATGTGCGCTCGCTGGAAAGCATCGTGAACGCCGTTCAGGAGGCCAAAGCCTGCTTTAGCAAGCTGGACATCCTGGTGTGCAACGCAGGCTGTAACGTGCGCAAGCCGGCGGTGGACGTGACGTGGGATGACTGGAACCTGATTCTCGACACCAACTTGCGCGGCTCCTTCTTTCTCGCGCAACAGGCCGCGAAGGAGATGATGATTCCCGCCCAGTACGGACGCATCATTCTCATCGGCTCCGTGACCTGCGTGGCAGGCTACGCAGGCCTGGCTCCCTATGGGGCCAGCCGCGGCGGCGTGAAGCAGATGGCCATGGCCCTTGCCGACGATTGGGGCGTCCACGGCATCACGGTGAATGTACTGGCCCCTGGCTGGTTCAAGACGGCCCAGAATGCGGTCATGTATCAGGACGCGGAGTGGGTGGACTACCTAAGCGACCGCATACCCCTGAAGCGCCCCGGCGCGATGGACGACCTCGAAGGGCCTCTGCTCTTCCTCGCCAGCGAAGAAAGCCGTTATGTGACCGCCCAGACGCTCCTCGTGGA